>JAEURE010000100.1 GCA_016789485.1 Anaerolineales bacterium
AGTGCCATCGACACCCGTTGCCGACTTCTGCTCGCCCTCATAGGAGATGTCAATGTAGTGCGCGAAACACTGCCTGCATGGATTCAGATAAGTACTATATATTTCATTCGTAAACCAGCCATGGTCGACGCTGATGGCAACCAGCAATTGCTCAACATCTTCAGGGGGAATCTGTTTTTCCACCTGGTTCACACCGTCCGTACCCGTGACCCGTCCGTCTGGATAGATCGCATATAACTCATCAACACAATTAGGCCCGGCAGTACGGTGATAAACGATCACAGCGCCTTCTGCGACCAGATTGGATGCCTCTTCTTCGCGGAATGGAGCAACCACGCACTGGGTCGAAACAGGAGTTTCAGCCAATGAGGCAGACCTTGTCCTGGAAATGGATACGCCCACGATGACTACCATTACAAGCAGGAAGCCGACTCCCAAAGCGAATCGTTGCTGTTTGCGACGCTTCGCCACCTCCCCCTCACCTGCTTCAGCGTTCTGACGCCCGCTCTTGCGATTTGCCAATACTGTTTGCACGCCGATGAAAATCAATGTAAGCGCGCCGATCACGATCTTCGTCCACCACGAACTGAGTGAGCCGATGAACTGGATCAGTGCCTGTGTAACGGCAAGCACCAGCACACCAAAGAACGTACCGAACACATATCCCGAACCGCCGGTCAGCATCGTGCCGCCCATCACCACAGAAGCGATGACATCCAGTTCAAAGCCCGGGGCGTAAAGTCCATGACCGGATTCAACGAAGAGGCAGAATGAAAGTCCGGCAAGAGCCGAGCAGAATCCGTTGAAAGTGTAGACGAGGAATTTCGTCCGATCCACAGGCAGCCCCATCAAGCGGGCCGATTGTTCATTCCGGCCTTCGTTCCCGCCGATGGCATATACCGTACGTCCAAAGCGCGTATATTGGGCAATATAGATTACGACCAGCAAAAGCAGAAATGCGACCACCACCGGGATGGTGATATACGGCGCAGGCTTGCCCTGGCTAACGGAAAGTTCCATCAGACCCGGGATGAGTATCTTTGTTTGCCCTAATATCTGAAAGATGCGATCATTGATCTGAACAGCATCATCGCTGATGAAGAAACACATGCCGCGCGCAAACCACATGCCTGCCAGCGTGGCAATGAACGGTTGGACCTTCAACTTGACGATGAAGCCACCCATGATCGCTCCAAGTGACATGCCCATCAGAAGCATGAGCACGATCACAAGCCATGGATTCCAACCTTCGCGCAACAACACAGCAGATGAGACCGTTGTCAAAGCGACCACGCCGCTTACTGAAAGATCAATCCCGCCCGTTAGAATGACGAGTGTCATCCCGATGCCGCTGATCAAGAGGTAGGAAGTATTTCGGAACAAGTTAAAGAACACCTGCGGATTGCGCATCCCAACAAAGAAATATGCGCCAATGCCATAGGCAGTTAATGCTAGCAAAGCCGTGGACATCAATGGAATGAACTTACGGTTTCTTGCGAAGAAATCACTTACTCGCTTCATGACTTCACCCCTTTCTTCGATGCGCCAATGCTTCGCACAAAACTTCGGACTTGCTCCGAATATAACAAAATCACAAGAATAACAACCACTGCTTTAATGGCCTGAAGTGCAAACGCTGGAACACCGATCGCATACATGGATTGGGTAATGGCCTGCATCACCAGCGCTCCGACCATGCTGGCAAGCAGGGAGAAGCGCCCACCGGACATGGCCGTCCCGCCGATCACGACAGCAAGAATGGCGTCCAATTCAGTGGTGAGACCGATATTATTCGCGTCCGATGTCTTGATATTCGAACTGGCGACCAGCCCGGCAATCCCTGCACAAAAACCGCAGAATGTATAAACTAGTAGCTTGATCTTCTTTTCGTCAATACCGCTGAAAAAACTGGATCGAAAGTTCGTACCGACTGACTCGATAAACATGCCGATGGCTGTTTTACGCGTCAATAACCAGGTGAGAGCAAATACAAAAGCAACCAAATACAGTGAAAAAGGCAGGACGATCCAGCCCTGCCCAATAAAAGAATACGGCTTATAGGTGATCTGAACCCTCAGCCCATTCGTAATGAGTTGCGCTATGCCGCGCCCGGAGATCATCAGGATCAGCGTCGCCACCATGGGTTGGATGCGCATATAAGCAACCAGTATCCCGTTCCAAAAACCGCAAAGGATGGCAACCAATAACGCCGACAGAATGACCACCCAAAGAGGTTGAAATGTATAGGTTGGGTCTGTCACGAAAAACACTTCATTTTTCAGTGCAGATGGATTCATCAATATGCCCGCAACCGAGGCTGCAATCGCCATGGTGGCGCCTACGGACAGGTCGACGCCGCCGGTGGCAATCACCAGTGTCATCCCTATTGCAAGGAGCATAACCGTCGAGCCGTTTCGGAAAATGTCGATCAGGCTTCCATGCAGGTTACCTTCCCTATTCTCGATCGTGAAAAAACCGGGAATAAAGATGAAATCAAACAGCAAAATAAGCGACAATGCGACCAGCGGGAAAAACAACCTGCTCTCTGTAATGTTTCTCCATGTAAATGATTTCTTCATATTATTTTTCATGCTTCACTTCCTGCAATGGCATGGATGATCGTGTTCTCGTCCACTTCACCGGTAAACTCGGCAACTTTCTGTCGTTCACGAAGAACAACGATGCGGTGACTGGTACGCAGTACTTCCTCCAATTCAGAGGAAATAAACACGCAGGCTTTGCCCTCTTCTGCCAGGGAAAGTACAAGTCTCTGTATCTCGGCCTTGGTTCCCACGTCAATGCCACGAGTGGGTTCATCCAGAATAAGCACTTGCGGGTTGGTGGCCAGCCATCTCGCCAGAATGACCTTCTGTTGATTGCCTCCGCTCAAATTTTTCACCGGTTGGTCTGCCGAAGGAGTTGCAATGCTTAATAACTCAATGTATTTCTCTGCAATCTCATACTGTTCCGGCAGGCTTAGGTATTTGAACCAGCCTTTGTTTGCCTGTATGGCAAGCACAATATTCTCCCTTACCGTCAGGTCATCCACAATGCCAGCGGCCTTTCTATCTTCCGGGCAAAGGGCAATACCTTGTTTGATTGAGTTTAGTGGGGAGTGTTCGTGTACTTCTTTGCCGTTCACGAAAATCGAACCAGAATCCGCTTTTTCAACCCCGAATAAAATGCTGGCTGTCTCTGTTCGGCCTGAACCAAGAAGCCCAGCAAGGCCGACAACTTCTCCAGCATGAAGATCCAGGTCAAGGGGTTGGATGGAGCCGGTAAGTCCAAATCCCTTAGCCTGCAGTAATGCTTCACTTTTAATGTGTTTCCCGCTTTCCAATTTTATTTTTGTCATTTCGTCGAATTCTACAAGGCTTCGACCAATCATCTTTGAGATCAAACTGACACGCGTGATGGAAGCTGTTTCATAAGTCCCTACCAGTTTCCCATTACGCAGGACCGTGATGCGGTCGGATATTTCGTAGATCTGACCCATAAAATGGGTAATGAAGATAATTCCCACACCTTCACTTTTGAGCTTTCTCATCACTTTGAAGAGTTGCCCAGTTTCATTCTCGTCCAGACTGGACGTGGGTTCATCAAGGATGAGTACTTTCGCAGATGCGATATAAAGCGCCCGCGCGATTGCCACCATCTGCTGGATGGCAACTGTATATGAACTCAACGGCTTAGTGACATCAATATCAACGCCCAATAAACGTTGAAGGGTTTCAGCCGCCAAGGCATTCGTTTTCGTCCAGTCAATGCGCCCCATTTTGTGAGGCTCACGCCCAAGAAGAATATTCTCAGCGACGGTCAGGTTGGTGCATAGATTAACTTCCTGATAGACCGTACTAATTCCCAGTGATTGGGCATGTTGTGGAGATTTTGGGTGTATTTCCTTGCCATCGAAGATTATTCTGCCTGAATCAGGTTGATCCACTCCCGTCAATATTTTCATTAGAGTGGATTTGCCCGCACCGTTTTCCCCCACCAAACAAAGAATCTCGCCCTTTCTGAGCGTCACGCTTACATCATCCAGTGCCTGCACACCCGGAAAGGCTTTGCCAATGCCTTCCATTGCAAGTATGTTTTGATCCGACTCAGACATATCTGCCTGCCTTTGGTAAACAATTCTTTTGAATGAGATTGGGAAGCAATGTGCCTCATCGCTTCCCAATCAAGTTATATGTTGCTAATCAGCCATGTCGTCGTCCAGCGTGGCAGATTTGGGCCGGGGTTTAGTACTTGCGGCCAGCAGCAATTTCCTTCAGGTTCGGGTCATCCATGAAGAAGACACTTTCCTGTGAAGGAATCCACTTGGGCAACGTTTCACCATTGAGGGCAGCAAGAGCAGCTTCGTAAACCTGGGGGGCCAACAGCGGATTGCATTCCACGGTCACGTTCAAGGTTCCATCAAGCATTGCCTGGAAGGCGCCAGCAGTTGCATCCACAGAGATAATCTTGACATCGACGGCAGGCACGAGGCCAGCTTCTTTGAGCGCCTCGATCGCGCCAAATGCCATTTCATCGTTTTGGCCAAAGATACCCTGGACATCCTTGCTTTCTTTCAACCAGGCTTCAGTAACCTGTTTGCCTTCAACAACGCTCCAGTTGGCGGTTTGGCTGTTCACCACGGTGATACCGCACTTTTCAGCTGTTTCGCGGAAGCCCGTGCCGCGGTCAATTGCGGGGGCAGAACCAACGTTACCAACCAATTCCCAAACATTCTTCTTTTCGCTGCCTTCGAGCAGTTTGCACATTTCAGTGCCAGCCTTGCGGCCTTCTTCAACGAAGTCGGCGCCGATGAATGTGACATACAGATCTTCAAAGCCATCAATGCGGCGGTCTGAAAGGATGACGGGTTTGCCCGCGGCTTGGGCGTCTTTCAACACCTGTTCCCAACCGGTCGTCTCCAGCGGTGACATGATGATCACATCCACTTCAGGGTCCTGAATGAATTGCTGGAAGCCCGCAACCTGCTTGGCAAGATCGTTCTGTGAATCATAGAACTTGAGTGTAAGGCCCAATTGCTCAGCAGTCTCTTTGAAGGAGGCCGTATTCGCAGCGCGCCAGCCACCTTCAGAACCGGTCTGGAGGAAACCGACGGTCATATCCGCATACGTCCAGACTTTCGCGGGAGCTTCGGTGGCTGCCGGTGCCTCCGTTGCAGCAGGTTCCTCAGCCACAGCAGGCGCTTCTGTTGCAACAGCCGCAGGCTGGCATGCAGTCAAAATCATTGAAGCAAGTACGATCAGAAAAGCTAATTTCTTTAACATGATCTTCTCTCCTTGATGGATCAGTATGATTCTCCTTACGGAGACTTTGTTACGCTATAATTGGGGCACGCGAGGGTGCCTTTTGTGATGGGCTATTTCTCGCTTTGAAGTGCTTGCTTGGAGACGCCAATCAAAAAGTGAGCACTTCTCTTTTATTTGATCGTATATCCTGTATCCGTACACCTCCTTAATCTTTATGATTACAATTTGTCAGCAGGTTGTATTTGAGTAGATATTGATCTCACAAAACACATCCTGAACTTTCACGAACAACAAGGGTTGGCTGAAGGAAGCGAGATTGCGGAGCAATGGATCGGTTTTCCTGTCGCGCCTGGATCATCTCCACGATGCTTTGAACTGCCTGTTCGCCAAGCAATTGGAGGTCTTGATAAATGGTGGTAAGGGAAGGATAAAAATATGCCGATTCGGGAATATTATCGAAGCCGATCACTGCCAACTGCTCTGGAACACGAATCCCTCTCCGGATCGCCTCTCGTAAGACTCCCAGTGACATCTGATCATTCGCTACAAAGACCGCATCCATGCCTGGAAACGTTTCCAATAGTTGAATAAATGCCTGCTCTCCGCTCGCGGATGACCAGTTACCTTCCACACAATGCTGTTCTGAGGGGCCTATCCCGGCTTTTTCCAGTGTTTCACGCCAGCCGCGCTTCCGCTCATCGGCTTCCCACCAATTCAGCGGACCTGAAATATGCCCTATTTTTTTTCGCCCACAATCCAAAAGATGCTGCACCGCCATCACTCCCCCATGATGGTTATCAGTTGATACGCTTGAAATGCCGCTACGCGGCCGCATGGCCAAGAACAACACGGGCACAATGATTTTTGCCCTCTGCTCTTCAACCCAGGCATGATTATTGCCAATTTCGGGCGCCACCCATAATATCCCATCCACCTGGCGGGCAAGCAGTGAATCGATCACCTCATCTATGCTGTTGATGTTGAAGTTGTCGATTTCCTTCATCAAGAGCATATAGCCCAACTCATCCGCCTTATCAGCTATCCCATAAATGGTGCGTGACGGCCCAATATACTTCAAACCAAAAGTAACAACTCCGAGCATATAACTGCGCTGTTGACTTAGACTACGCGCAAGAGCACTGGGGTTGTACCCCAATTGCTCGACCACAGTTTCCACCCGCTGACGGGTTTTTTCCGAAACATAAGAAAACTTGTTCATCACGCGCGAAACCGTTTGGGTGGAAACACCCGCTGCCTGCGCTACATCTTTGATGGTGACACGTTTTCTTCTGCTAGATAGAATCAAGTGGTTATCCTATTCTGTTATCGATAACATGTTATTAACACGATACTCCTTGGGGCTTTGAATCTCCATGATTTCCCATTAGGAAAAAGTTGGTTTTTTATTGCTTAAGCAGATCAAAAAAAAACTCCACCACATACGATGGAAGTTTTTTTTCGATAAAAGTTAATTTTCTTTTGATAGAGCGTCAGTATTTTCGGGTTGGCAAAATTTCAGCGGCGTCTTCAGGGAAAAACACGCTCTCAATAGATGGAACCCACTTTGGAATAAGTTGGCCATTTACCACCTTCAGGGCCAATTCAAAAAATTGCGGGCCAAGCAAGGGATTGCACTCCACGGTTGCATTTAATTTACCAGCGATCATCGCTTCAAAGGCGCCCCGGGCAGCATCTATCGAAACGATCATAATGTCTTCACCCGGCTTGAGTCCATACTCTTCAATTGCCTCAATGGCGCCAAGCGCCATATCGTCATTATGAGCATATACAGCTGTGATTTCGCTGCCGTACTTTTCCAAGAATGCAGCCATCACTTCCCTGCCTCGCGCGCGTGTAAAATCGCCAGACTCCGAGGCAATGATCTTCATCCCTGGATAATCTTTTATGACCTCTCGAAAACCTGTATAACGGTCATTGGCTGGAGCGGAGCCGATCGTTCCCACCAACTCAACAATACTGGCCTTGCCGTCGACAAGTTCAGCCATAATACGAGCCGCTTTACGACCTTCTTCAAGGAAATCGGACCCTAAGTAAGATACGTACAAGTCGTCTGGGACAGCCGCACGCCGATCCACCAAAATAATGGGAATCCCTGCATCTTTGGCTTCCTGGAATACCTCATCCCAGCCCGTTTCGACAATCGGTGAAATCCCTATAACGTCCACTTTTTGTATGATGAGTTTACGTATCGCCTCAATCTGATTATCCTGTTTTTGTTGTGCATCGAGAAAACGCAATTCCACTCCCAATTGTTCTGCTGTTTCTTTAATCGAAATGGTGTTCGCCGCCCGCCACTCACTTTCGGCTCCCAACTGAGCGTAGCCAACGATCAGATCTTCATATCTTTTCTCTAGGGAATTGGAATCAGGCTGGAGGGTAGATAAAGAATCTGGTTGTCGAGAACAACCCACAAATCCAAGGATTGAAGCGAAAATTGGAACAAAAAACAAAAAACGTGAAATCCTCATCAAAACGAATTCTCCTTGAGGTCTCTAGCTGCGCCTCTTAATCCTGACCGACGGCTGTTTCTTCCTTCTGAAGAATTGTCTCCATTTTGGCCGGGATTACCAAGCTTACACACGTGCCACCTGTGTATTCACTTTGAACCGAAAGTCCATACGGCTTTCCGTAATACAGCCTGACACGGTTATTTACGTTGCCAAGTCCAAAACCGCTTTCCAATTTGATATCCCCCGATTCTTCTTCCAGATCGGCGCGAAGCTGAGCCAGTTTTTCGGGGGTGAAACCGATCCCATCATCTTCCACTTCGAGCAAAATCTCTTCTTCATTCTTTCGTCTGGCACGCACATGGATCATGCCCTTCTGCCGCTTGTTTTTGATGCCGTGATAAAGGGCATTTTCCACCAGTGGTTGCAGCAACAGCTTCAAGATCGTATTCTCGGCCACATCCTCTTCCACTTCTATCTTGAAATCCAGAATATCACGGTAACGCATCCTTTGGATGGTCAGATAACTTCGGATGCGTTCCAACTCTTCGCCGATGGTTATCCAATCCATGCCTTTGCTAAGGCTGATACGAAAAAAGCTCGATAATGCGCTGACGATCTTAACTACCTGGTCGGTCTTCTTGGATTCCGCCATCCAAATAATCGTATCGAGAGTATTA
>JAEURE010000101.1 GCA_016789485.1 Anaerolineales bacterium
AATTCCGCGGCAAACGCAAAAAGGTTGTCATGTCACCCACCGTGCATCCGCAATACCGCGAAGTCATTCGCACGTATTCACAAGGCATGGGATTGGAAGAAGCCGGGGATGACGCATCAGCTGATCTCGAAGTCGGACCCGAAGCATTGATGTCCCTCATCGATGACAAGACCATGCTCGTCGTTGTCCAATATCCCGATTTCTTTGGCCGCATCCACGATTACACAAAACTCATTGAAGATGCGCATGCAAAAGGTGCGCTGGTTTGCATCGTTGCGAATCCAACCGCGCTGCTCATGCTAAAAACTCCCGCATCCATGGGCGCGGATATTGTTGTTGGTGAAGCGCAGCCTTTCGGCATCCCGCTTTGGTACGGCGGACCGTATCTCGGATTCTTCACCACCAAAAAATCCTACGTTCATAAAATGGCGGGACGTCTCGTCGGCGAAACTGTTGATGTTCGCGGCAATCGCTCGTATGTGCTCACCCTCACCGCGCGCGAACAACACATCAAACGCGAACGCGCCACATCCAACATCTGCACCAATCAAGGTTTGCTTGCACTTGCGGCGGCTGTTTACATGTCCACGCTTGGCAAGACTGGTCTGCAGGAAGTTGCGAATCTCTGCTATCAAAAAGCACATTATGCCGCCAGTGAATTGAGCAAGATCGACGGCTTCGGTCTGTGCTTCATGGAGCCGTTCTTCCACGAGTTTGTTTTGTGTTGTCCCAAGCCCGCGAGCGAAGTCAATCAATACCTGCTCGATAACGGCATCCTCGGCGGCTACGATCTCAGCAAGGATTATCCCGCGCTGCAAAATCACATCCTCGTTGCTGTCACCGAAATGAACAGCAAAGATGAAATTGACACACTCGTTGAAATCTTAAAGGAGATGAAATAATGGCTACCGTGATCGAACCCACCATTTTTGAACTCTCCTCGCCCGGGCGACGCGGTGTTAAGATGCCCGCCTCAGACGTACCGGCAACTGCCCTGCCTCCCAAAAATTTACTGCGCTCAGACCTTCCCCTGCCCGAGCTCGCTGAAGTGGATGTTGTCCGCCATTACATGAAACTCAGCAAATTCAACTACAGCGTAGACGATGGCTTCTATCCTTTGGGTTCCTGCACCATGAAGTACAACCCAAAGATCAATGAAGATACCTGCCGCCTGCCAGGTTTCCTCTACACTCATCCATTACAGCCGATTGAAACCGTGCAAGGCAACCTCGCGTTGATGTTCGAAATGCAGGAATGGCTCAAAGAGATCAGCGGATTCCCCGGCGTGACCTTGCAGCCTGCTGCTGGCGCACACGGCGAGTTCACCGGCGTGCTGATGATGGCGGCGTATCACAAGTCCCGCGGCGATATGAAGCGCACCAAGATGCTCATTCCCGATGCAGCACATGGGACAAACCCCGCTTCCGTCGGCATGTTGGGATTCAGTGTCATTACTATTCCATCTGACTCGCGCGGCAATGTTGACTTGAAAGCCCTCGAAGCGGCCTGCGACGATACTGTCGTCGGCATGATGCTTACCAACCCGAATACCCTCGGCATGTTCGATGAAAACATTGAAAAAGTCGTGAACATGGTGAAAGATTGCGGCGGCCTGATGTACGGCGATGGCGCAAACCTGAACGCCTTGCTTGGCATCGTCCGCCCCGGCGATCTCGGTTTTGATGTAATGCACTTCAACCTGCACAAAACCTTCTCCGTCCCGCACGGCGGCGGCGGACCTGGCTCCGGCCCCGTTGGTGTCAGCCAGCGTCTTATAGATTTTCTACCTGCGCCTCTCGTTGGGATCATTGAGGAAGGCGATCACGAAACTGCTCCGTTGTATGGCTTCGTCACCCCCAAGCAATCCATTGGCCGCATGAAAGCTTTTCACGGTCACTTCGGCGGCGGGCTGGTACGCTCGTACACATATATCGCCATGCACGGACCTGATGGCTTAAAAGATATTTCGCAGTATGCGGTGCTCAATGCCAATTATTTGCAGGCACGTTTGCGCGACACCTACAAGATTCCGTATGACCGCATCTGCATGCATGAGTTCGTGATGGAAGGCCAGTTCGAAGGCAGTGACATCCGCGCGCTGGATATCTCCAAACGCCTGATGGATTACAACTTCCACCCACCCACAAACTATTTCCCGCTCATCGTCCACGAAGCGTTGATGATCGAACCCACCGAAACGGAAAACAAGGATACCCTTGATCGTTTCGCCGATGCGCTCATCAAGATTGCGGAGGAAGCCAAGACCCAGCCCGAACTGCTCCACAACGCGCCAAGCACCACCCAATTCGGCCGTATGGACGAGGTTAAAGCAGCGAGAGAGTTGGTTCTGTGCTGCTGGCTGCCCGAAAATTACGAGACAATGAAATAAAAGAGTAGACAAAAACAGGCCGCAGACTAAATCTCTGCGGCCTGTTTTTATTTTAAAAGAAACTTTTATTCGACAAATTGGTTTTCACAACCAAAGGAAAATTTATCCATGACACCGATCAACTCAAAATTGGAAATAATTTCAGCAATCAAAGACTCAGGACTACGGGCACAAAGCTGGTTTTTAGCAATCCCCGCAAAAGATTTTTTCCATCGCGAAGGCGCAGCCTGGTCTGCTTCAGATAACGTGGATCATATTATTAAGGCAATCAAACCCGTGGCAAAAGCCCTGGGTTTGCCCAAACTGGCTCTACAGACAATGTTTGCAAAACCTGAAAATCCTTCCAGAACCTATAATGAAATCTGTTCCATTTACCGCGCTGAAATCGCAAAAGGAGCGCAGGCATCCGGAACTTTTCTCCCAGATCAGACTCCCCCAGCCAACCCCGAAGAGAAAAAAGCGGAACTCCTGAGTCTATTGGACAACATTATGGAAAAACTCATTACGGCTGTTGAAAAATGGGATGACAAGGAATTGGACGAAGCACAACTCCCACATCCCATATTAGGGAAACTTACCTTACGCGAGATGCTGTATTTCACCATTTACCATAATCTGCGCCATGCCAGCCAGGAAGGCGATTAGCCGCTATTCAGAGCTTTCAAAATCGTGCGCCACTCCCCCTGCCCCGCAGGGTTATAATACGTGGCATTCAAAACCGCACCAAGAACCATGAAGAGGAGAGAAGTATGCTCAACAAGCTGTTATTTCACCGTTTCCCCAACCTGAAAAGCTGGCTCACCCGCCTGCAATATGAAATGGTCTCCGCGATCGATAAGGATAAAAATGCCATCTTCATGAACTTTGGATACACCGCCCACCATGAGGGCTATGAGCCCATTCCCCTCGAAAAAGAGGACGAGATCCACCGCTATCCAATGCAGTTATATCATCACGTGGCAAAGCATATTGATTGGAAAAATGCCGACGCGCTAGAAGTTAGCTCCGGGCGGGGCGGAGGCGCGAATTTCATTATGCGGCACTTCAAGCCAAAATCCTACACCGGCGTGGATTTTTCCACACGTGCCATCGAATTCTGCCGGGAACATTACAAACTGGACGGCCTTAAATTTCATCACGGGAATGCAGAGGCTTTATCCTTCCCTGACAACTCCTTTGATGTGGTCCTGAACGTGGAAGCCTCGTTGTACTATCCAAACATCGCCAAATTTTTTGCCCATGTCAAGAGGGTGCTCAAACCCAATGGCTATTTCCTCTATACCGATCTGCGCTATGAAGAAAAAGTTGAAATCTGGCGCGCACAATTAAAAAACATGGGATTGACTCTGGTCAAAGAGGAAGACATTACAGATAATGTATTGAAGGCGATGGAAATGGACCGCGAACGCCGCATGGCATTGGTTGACAAATATGTGCCGGCAATTTTACGCAAGCAGTTCTATCACTTTGCCGGTCTTACGCCCAACTCGCCCAACGCTCTGCCGCATTTGGATAACCGCAGGTATTGGTACTTTGTCCTGCAAAAGGCGTAATGTCATAAAAATAAATCAGGGAAATTCACTGTATAAAAAACACTCGGCATGAAATAATGACGAGTGTTTTATTTCATAATTTATCAATTCATTCAAGAGAGGTGCTGTGAAAAAAACTCCGTTTATTATGCTCGTGTCTATATTGGTTCTCGTTAGTCTGGTCCTGTCTGCCTGCGGCACGGATGAAGATCTGATTGACGAGGTATACACCGAGGAAGCCGCCACAGAAGCACCCGAACAACAATTCAGCGCACCGGGAGATGTGGTTTTTGATTTTGGTTTTACCCCCGAACAGAATGGATTCAGTTTCGAGAACTATGGCGATGACATCCCTGCCACCAATCTGACTGCGGATGAATTGCGCCGCATGTTTGGTGATGAGGTCTGCGCGCAGATCAACAATGAAGAGTGCATTCTGACCCCGCCTGCCGAGCAATGGATGGAACAGATCAATGGCGATATGGCGGGCGGTCACTGCGAAGGCATGGCTGTGCTCAGTCTGATGATGTACACCGGGCAGGTTTCTCCATCTGATTTTGGCGCCGACCTTGCCAGTGAGCTGGACATCAACAATGAAGACTTGCAGAAAGAGATCGCCTACTGGTGGGCAACACAAGCCGTTGACCCGACGGCATCAAGCGTCATCCGCGGCACTCCCATGGAAATTTTGGAAACCATCAAACAGATGGATGTGAACGGGGAAACCTACACCATTGGCATTTACAATGACAGAGGCGACGGGCATGCCATCACGCCGTTTGGCGCGGAGGATAAAGGCGACGGCTTGTTTGCCATCCTTGTCTATGACAACAATTACCCCGGCGAAGTGCGCGAACTTTTCATTGACTCACGCGACAACTCCTGGACATATGAAACTTCCATCAACCCGCAGGTCGAGACGGATGTCTGGTCGGGCAATGCGGATACAGAAACTCTTGACCTCACCCCTACTTCGGCTCGACTCGAGGTTCAAGCCTGTCCCTTTTGTGAAGGCGGATATTCCAGCATAAGCGGAAAAATGGCTGCTCCCGCCCAAGCAATGAACCAGATATTTCTTGATGGTGAAGGCCACATTCTTATCACCGATGACAGCGGCAATCGCCTTGGTTATGTCGATGGAAAGATCATCAATGAAATTCAAGGGGCTT
Organism: Anaerolineales bacterium; assembly: GCA_016789485.1. Taxonomy (GTDB): domain Bacteria; phylum Chloroflexota; class Anaerolineae; order Anaerolineales; family Villigracilaceae; genus Villigracilis. The sequence continues at coordinate 5,091 of JAEURE010000101.1, forward strand.
CCTACACCAAGTACCGCATGCTTGCCAGCGGGAATACGCCGGAGCCCATCTACTCAATCCCCGCCAATCTCGATGTGACCATCACCATTGACGGCACTAAACTGACCGAAGAAACTCTGACCGATCTTGTGATGATCGGCGCAGGTTTCAGCATTGGCGTGGAAGGCATTTATCTTGAGCCCGGCCAGGTGGATACTGCCTATTTCTATCCCACAGATGAAATGATCGCATACGAGACTACCTCAGACGAATCACCCAGCATTATCTTTGCCATCGAAAATCCAAATGCCGAGGCAGATTACTATTTTGAGTTGTACGGCACAGACATGGCCGGCGGCGGAACCATCACCGCCTGGCTCGACAGCAAGGCAGGCGACCTGCTCATCAACACTGAAAAATTGAATGGCGAAGGGTTCTTCAATTTCTATCTCACCCGCATTACCGATGAACTCGAAGAGGAATTCTACGCGGAAGATATCGTCCTCAAGGAAGGCGCGCTGGTCTATATCAACTACGCCGAGTGGACAGACGCCAATCCCGAAGGCATGTATTTCGGCGTTGACCTCAACGGCGATGGCGAAATCGATGAGGAATATGCAGTAGGCGACGCGCAATAAATCAAAAGACGCTCCTTCGGGGGCGTCTTTTGATTTACAATATTGCATGAAACACCTCAGTTAATACTTCAAGGAGCACATCATGCAAACCATCGGCGAAGACATTCGCAAAAAAATTATCCTCTTTCAAGAAACGGAAATTACCGAATATCACATTTACAAGCGCCTCGCAAAGCGCATCAAATCTGCAGAGAATGCAAAGATCCTGGACGCGATCGCTGAAGACGAATTACGTCATTACAATGGATGGAAGAAATACACAAATGAGGAAGTACAGCCAAAATGGATCAACGTTTGGTTTTACTATCTCGTCAGCATGCTGTTCGGTTTCACTTTTGGCGTCAAACTCATGGAGCAAGGTGAGGAGAAGGCACAAGTCAATTATGAAGCAGTTTCCAAAGTAATTCCCGAAGCAGCCGTCTATCAGGATGAAGAAGACAAACACGAGCATCAACTCATTGAAATGCTGGATGAAGAGCGGTTGCAGTACGCGGGGTCAGTCGTGCTTGGCTTGAATGACGCTCTCGTGGAATTAACAGGCGCTCTGGCCGGGCTGACACTTGCCCTGCAAAACGTAAAATTGATCGCCCTTTCAGGACTCATTACCGGCATTGCCGCATCCCTTTCGATGGCCGCCAGCGAATATCTCTCCACTCGCTCGGAAAAAACAAGCAAAAATCCTATCCGCGCCGCAGTGTACACAGGCATTGCCTACATCACTACAGTAACCCTGCTCATTTTGCCTTATCTACTTTTTGAAAACTATTATCTTGATCTCGCCATTGCGCTGACAACCGCCGTAATCATTATTGCGATCTTCAATTATTACATTTCGATCGCCAAAGGCGAATCTTTTCGTGCAAGGTTTATTGAAATGGCAGGCCTGAGCTTAAGCGTGGCTGCCTTCTCATTTGTGATTGGATATTTCATCCGCCAATGGCTGGGAATTGAAATTTAGCTCCAAGAGTATTCATGAAAATCTTAACGGTAGATATTGGCACAGGCACACAGGATATTTTTCTCTACGATTCGAATCTCGACATTGAGAACGGATTCAAACTCGTCCTGCCTTCGCCTACCATGATGGTTCATCGGCGCCTCAAGCAGACGCTTCCGCTTCGCACCCCTATCCTGTTGACTGGACATCAGATGGGCGGCGGACCTTCAGCCTGGGCGATCGAAGAATATGCTCGCGCAGGGATTCCTGTGTACATGACCTCATCCTCTGCAACGACATTGAATGATGAATTGGTTAAGGTGGAGGCTTTGGGGATTCGCATCGTCTCCGATGCTGAGGTTGAAGGTCTCAGGTCAAAGGTTGAAAACCTGGAATTGAAAGATTTTGATTTTGAGTTGATCTCAAAGACCTTCAATGATTATGGCGTTTCACTGAAAGATTTGGGAGCAATCGCTGTTGCCGTCTTCGACCATGGCAATGCTCCAGCAGGAATTTCAGACCGTCAATTCAGGTTTGATTATCTCGACGAAAGAATCAAAGCAAAAAATTCTCTTTCAGCTTTTGCCTATCTTTCCAATGACATTCCCAAGATCATGACCCGACTGCAATCCGTTGCGGACTCGGCGGAAGAGTTGCCTTGTCCACTGGTGGTGATGGACACGGCTCCTGCCGCGGTGTTAGGCGCGAACTTTGACTCGGTGGCTGCAAAGCGTGGACGCAAGATCATCGTTAATGTAGGGAATTTCCATACACTCGCGTTTCGTCTTGGGGATGGAATAGAAGGTGTCTTTGAACATCACACAGGCGAGATTGACCTGCCCAAACTCGAAAAATACATCCGCGCGCTGGCTGATGGCTCACTCAAGCATCAAGACATTTTTGATGACATGGGGCACGGCGCGTTGGTGTATGGCGATCATCCGTTTGAGTTTGGGAAGGATGAATTTGATGTGGTGGTGACAGGTCCGCGAAGAAGCATGTTTATGAATAACCCAACGTTGAAACCGTACTTCGCTGTTCCCTTCGGTGACATGATGATCGCGGGCTGCTTTGGTCTGTTGGCAGCAACGGCAGATGTACTACCAGAATTACATGAAACAATTTACGCTTCGTTGAATGGCGCAGGTGGGCGCGGCGTTACGCCGTGGGATAACCCAGCATAAAGGAGTCGAACATGAAACAGAATCTTCATTTAATCACTTTGGGGGTGAGAGATTTTAAGAAGTCATATAAGTTTTATACAGAAACGCTTGGCTGGAAACCAGCCAGCGCGAGTCAGGATGATGTGGCATTCTTTCAAACAAGCGGAGTCGTCTTCGCAATTTATCCGCGTGAGAAGTTGGCGGAGGATGCGAAGATTTCAACAGAGGGAAGCGGGTTTCCAGGATTCACTCTCGCATACAATGCGCACAGCGAAGCAGAAGTGGATGAGATCATCCGTGATTTGAAGTCTAAAGGCGTGCAAATCGTGAAGGAGCCGACGAAGGCGTTTTGGGGCGGATACAGTTCCTATTTTGCTGATCCTGATGATTATCGTTGGGAGGTCGCCTTCAATCCTTTCTTCCCGTTTGATGAAAACGGAAATTTAAAAGCTCAAAATTAGTATATAAAAGCTTAAGTAAAAAGATTATACGAAAGATAAAAAAAACACAAAGAATCAATAAAAAGATACAAATTAATGGTTGAATAATTAAAACTATC
>JAEURE010000102.1 GCA_016789485.1 Anaerolineales bacterium
GCTTAAGCGGTTCAGAAGGTTGGAAATAAACTCCGCAGCAGCCCAGCCATAAGCGTGGTCCGTAGCCAAGCGGGTTGGTGCCGAAGATCAAGGTGAGGGCAGTGATCAGCAGACCGCCGCCTAGAAAAACATATTTATATCTTCTGAGGAAATTTAGATCTTTTAGAAGGATGATCGCAAGGATCACTGCAAATGTGCTGATTGCCAGCCAGACGGTTTGGCGGATGCCAAACGGCTCATCCAGCCGCCAAATGGTGAGCAGTCCCCAGCCAGTCAACAAGGCGGCTGCCGGCAAGATATACGGGTCGCGTTCGGGGATATATTTTGTCGTGACTCGGTGGAGAAGGTTGATCAATATAACCCACGCTAGAAAACCCAGCCAGTGGGATATTTTGTAATCGACAGCCCAAGTCCGCTCCCTGACTGCCGGGGAGAGGGTTAAGATGATGGACTGTACGAATAAAAAGAATGCCGACCAGCGCAGCAGGCGGCTCTGTGTTAGATCATGCATGCTTCAATGGTACATCATTTTTATTAATTGAAAGGTGAGAGACTAGGTAAGGTATTTTCGGACGAGTAGATCGAGTTTGCTGCGTGTCTCGGCGGGGATAACCTTTGGGTTGGTGATCAAGGCAGTTGACAGAGCTTCTCCGCAGCTGCACGCGCGCTCCTGATTCAGTCCACGGGCGAGATTGCGGATGGCTTCCTGGGCAATTTGCGTGTTTTTGTTAAGGGTTTGGATCACCATTTCAACCGTCACAGGTGATTCGCTTTCGTGCCAGACATCATAGTCCGTGACGTGCGCCATGGTTGTATAGCACAATTCGGCTTCACGTGCCAAAAACGCCTCTGGAGACGCGGTCATGCCGATGATGGACATGCCCCATGCGCGGTAAGTTTTTGATTCTGCTTTTGTGGAAAAACGCGGACCTTCAATGGTAATGAATGAGCCGCCGCGGTGCATGGCTGCGCCGGTGGTTTTCACTGCCGCTTCCAGTTGATTCGAAAGGTCGTTGCAAAATGGGTCCGCCACGCTGATGTGCGCGACAAGTCCCTCGCCGAAAAATGAGCGGGCGCGGTCTTTGGTGTAATCAAAGATGTTGTCTGGAATGACGATATGCCCGGGGGCGTAATCCTCGCGCAGCGACCCGCAGGCGCTGACGCTGACAACACGTTCCACGCCCAACGTTTTCAGCGCGTAGATGTTTGCGCGATAAGGCACTTCCGTTGGCGTGATGTGATGCCCGATGCCGTGCCTTGCAAGGAAGGCGACTCGTATCCCTTCAAGTGTGCCAATAGTGATCGGCGCGCTGGGTTTTCCGAAAGGAGTGTTGATGGTCACTTCCTCTGTATTTTCAAGGCCGCTCATCTGATACAAGCCTGAGCCGCCGATAACCGCAAGAGTTGCTTTACTTTTCATTCTTTTTACCTATTTTCTGGGTGGGTTCATTGATTACGTTTTCAGAGAGGTTCACCACCAGCCGTGTTGCTCCACACTTGATCTCATCGCCGGAAGTGATCACGGTGGGCATGCTCACTTGAGTCCCGTTTAAAAACGTCCCATTTGTGGACGCCAGGTCTTCCAGCCACCATTGATTATGGTGATAGGTCAGTTGTGCGTGGCGTGTTGAAACCGTATCATCCGTCAATGGGATTTCGCAGCCCGGATCGCGCCCAAGCACGATCTCAGATTGGGCAAAATATTTCAAGGAAGAGGGTCCCGCTTCTTGTTTAACGGTCAGGCTGATCCCAGGAATGCGGCGATTTGCAAGCGAAAGGCCTTGTCTGTTTACTTCACGGTATAAAAAAAATAATGCCCACCCTAGAAAGGCAAATAGCGCCAGCGCAGTGATCAGCCGTAAAGCCAATACAATTGAACCACTCATTTTTTCTTGAGTTTTGCGGTGGAGTGTTCTTTTAGGATGGCTGTCGGGCGATCAGATGAGGCGTTTTGAAAGGGGGAGGTATCTTTCAGGTCCGGGCGTGGAGGCGGGTTGTCCTGACCAAAAATAAGCGCCACTCCCGCAAGAGAAATCACATCGCCGGGGTAAAGCACGCTTTGGCTTGTACGTTGCCCATTTACAAATGTGCCACCTGTGGAGTTTAAATCAAAAACCACATATCGGCCTTTGATCGTCCGAAGCTGCGCGTGATTTCGCGAGACGCGGGGGTCGTCAATGATAAGTTGATTGTCCAGCCTTCGTCCAATATTTACGACAGTTAGAACAAGCGGAAAGACTTTTACCCCTTCAACAATGAGGAACGCGTTTTCGGGGATTCTTCCATTTTCGTCGAGGCTTCCAGTATCCAGAGGTGTTGCGTTAGTTTCAGCCATAGATTCGATCCGATGCGATGCGATGATTTCAGCATCATTTAGTGGTATCTTCTCATCTGTAGAAATGGTGATGGTTGGAGATATTGTAAACTTGAAACCCGCTTCCTGTGCCACGGTTGTGATCGAATGCAACAGTATTGTAAGTAATTGCTGGTCATGCCATTTCCCGGAAGTAATGGGGTGCATTACCAACGTATAGACATCCGGGGCTGCGAGACTGCCGTTTTCCAGGGCAAGAGTATTCAGGTGAATAGCTGCTGCCAACTTTTGGATGATGACATCCTCCACTTTTTTCCCGGGCAGCAGGTTTAACAAGTCCACTTCGACTAAAGATTGGAGACGAGCTTCAATTTCTCTTAAATTCATCATATTGGATACTCTTAAAGTCATTATAGAGTGGGGCGGGTATTTCTGCAAGCCCAGCCAGGGCCGGGCTTGCCATTAGAAAAACAAAGGCATTTTGCAGTTTGGGCAGGTTTTATCGCCTGTTTTTACCACATAGCCGCAATTTTTACAGGTATTGGGTTGTGCATTTCCCAACGGCGCCCCGCAGGCTGTGCAGGAAGGGTCGCCAACCAGGTTTGCCGTATGACAATATTCACAAGTCGTTCGCTTAAGTCTATCTGAAAGCTCTGTGGACGCGCCAACCGCCTGAACAGATTTGGTGATCACCCGCCAAATTCGTTCTGTCAGTTGAAGATGCTCAATATCCTGGGCAATGTCATCCAGACGGCCGAGCAGGCTGAACGGGTTCCGAATCGCCGCAAGGGCAGTGGCGCCCAAGCTGGCCGCCACGCCAAGCCATGCCTGCTGGCCAATCTCCACGATAATTCCATCCTCTATATTTTGAATGGTGATCGTCATGGCGGTCTGCCCGCCGGACATTGCATCCGGGCGCGAACTGACTTGCACGATCATTTTGTCGCTTTGCCCCAAAGTTTGCGCGCGCAGATTTCCTCGATTGAATTCGCCCAACAAAGCCTGGGCAATATCCACCGGTTTGATGGTTCCATGAAAAATTTTTCGTTCCATGAAGTCGATTATAATCGCCTTTGCGATTCTCCTTGAAGAGTAATACGAAATGACAAGAAACTGGTTTCAACCTATCATCCCCTTACTGCTGCTCCTCTTTTTATTTGGACTATTTTCCGCCTCCACTTCGACCGTGGTTTTGGCTCAACAACCGACAAACAGCCCAGCTTCAAATATTTTTATAACTGTTATCACTGACGAGCCTCAAATCAATGTGCGCATGGGACCAAGTTCCTCAATTTATCCAATTGTGGGAACAATGTTAACTGGGTCCACAGCGCCTGCACTTGGCCGGTCACAGGGTGGTGATTGGATACAGATCGAATTTCCGGGCGCGCCGGATAATAAAGGTTGGGTCTACTCGCCCTTGGTGCAGGTTTCTCCGGGCGCACTGCAAGTTGTTGCCCCTCCTCCTACTCCGGTTCAGCCGGCAACTTCCACAGTGGACCCGACCCTTGCCGCTCAATTTAACGTTGCCCCAACAGCCACACGCCTGCCGACGTTCACTCCGCCGCCAGCTCTAACGAAACCTGCCTACACACTACCGTCAGATAAGTCTGAGGAATCTGTTCCTTTGGCTGTTATCATTTTGGCTTTTGCTGTGTTGGGATTGATTGGTTTGCCCCTTTCGTGGATACGAAGATAGGAACGATGCTTTCACATAAACTGAGGCTGTTGATACTTTCGTTGATTTTTGTCGGCCTAGCTGGGTTTTTCTATTCGCCCGTCTCATTGTCCGCTCATGCTCAACAGCCTACGGGTTCGATCGCCACAGTTACGGGCACACCTTCCGGGATGATTGTTGCTGTGAACCTGGATATTGACACGGTCAGTGTGTACTCTGGTCCCAGCTCATATCTATATCCCGCAATTGGAATTTTGCTAAAGGGACAGGAAGTGCCGGCTTTCGGTATTTCAGAAGATGGCGATTGGATTCAGGTCAATTACCCGGGGGTAACTGATTCCGTTGCGTGGGTTTATGGGCCGTATGTAACAATTAAAAAAACAGGCAGATTGCCAGTTCTTGAGCCGCCTGCCACTCCAACTCCCGCATCCACTCCGACGATTGACCCTACCTTGGTGGCTGCTTTCGTAACTCCTGTTGTTCCTACACGCTTGCCGACATTTACTCAACCCGCCCCACTGGTGGTAGCTACATTTGTGGATGATGTATCTATAACCAACCGAGTCCCGCTTGGTCTGCTGATTTTTGGTTTGGGTTTTATTGGGGGATTTGGAGCATTGATCTCTTTCCTGCGCGGACAATAAAAAAATGACCGGGTTTCCCGGTCATTTTTTTATTTATCAATTCAACTTTTAGTTATTACATCCACAGGCACCACCGCCGCCGCAAGCGCAGGAACTTTCACTGCTGTTGCTGCTACAGGCGCATCCGCCCTCGCCATGGCTGTGACCTTTGGCATTCGGGCTGTTGACTGCGAAGCCAGCGCCATGTTGCGGATCGTTTACGAAATCAACAGTTGCATTGCGGAGATATTCAGCGGAGGTCTCATCAACGACAACCTTTACTCCATTTGATTCAAATGTAGTATCCACATCGCGGAAGTTATTGTCCAGTGCCATGCCGAAGTTTACACCGCAGCAACCGCCGCCGGCAACATAAACGCGAAGGGCATAACCTTCAAGGTTGCGCTGGGCAAGGATATCTTTTACAGCCTGACTGGCGGCTGGAGTTATTGTGAATAATTGAGTTTCAATTTCCTGGAGCATGTTTGGTTCTCCTGTTTTGTTGGAATACGACTAATTTCGCTAAATATTATCAGGTTTGATGTGGCTTGTCAACTTGTGCCACGTTAAGATTAATACGAACTTATTTTCTTGACACAATCAATTGGCGACTGTAAAATCCTTCTGCTCTTAAGGCGAAACGCCTATATTTTTTATTCCTTTGGAAGGATAAAACTACATGTATTATATGCAAGGACTTACTTCTCTGGAGGCGATAGCAATTTGGGTCGTATTTGGCATTGCCATTGTCGGCTTACTGTATGCGATCCTCCTCCGTTCCCAGATCCTGCGCGAAGACAAGGGTACCGAAAAAATGCAGGAAGTTTGGGGTGCGATCAAAGACGGTGCGAATGCTTATTTGCAGAGGCAGATTCGCTCGATCGTTCCGTTGATCATCGTACTAACATTTGCACTGTTCCTGTCTGTTTATATTGTTCCTCCCACCCCGGAAGCTCTTGAACGCTTTGCGGGACAGACCCCTGATCAGGTTCGATTTATTATCGGAATTGCGCGCGCCCTGGCTTTTGTGATGGGTGCAGGCTTTTCCCTTGCCGTCGGCCAGATCGGCATGCGTATGGCTATTGAAGGCAATGTTCGCGTCGCCGCGGCTTCAAAGAAATCTTTTGGCGACGCGCTTCGGATCGCATACCGCGCTGGTACCATCACAGGCATGTTGACCGATGGGCTCGGCTTGCTTGGCGGCACCATCATCTTCATTATCCTCGGCATTGCCGCTCCAGATGCTTTGCTCGGATTTGGTTTTGGCGGCACCCTGCTCGCGTTGTTCATGCGTGTGGGCGGCGGTATCTTTACCAAAGCTGCTGATGTAGGGGCGGATTTGGTCGGTAAGGTAGAAGCAGGCATCCCTGAGGATGATCCGCGCAACCCTGCTGTGATTGCTGACCTTGTGGGTGATAACGTCGGCGACTGTGCTGGCATGGCGGCTGACATCTTCGAATCCTATGAAGTGACGATCGTTTCGGGCCTGATTCTTGGTCTGGCTCTTTGGCATGCAACTGGCCGCCTTGAGTGGATCATCTTCCCGCTCATGGTTCGTGGTATTGGCGTGTTGTCTTCCATCATTGGTACATATTTTGTCCGCGGCGGTGAGACGGGCAAGAGCGAAGACGCGATGAAGGCGATCTTCAGCGGCTTCCTTACCTCTGCTTTGATCTCTGCTGTGCTCTTCTTCATTGCCGGCTTCCTGTATCTCAGTGATCCTGAAATGGTGAAGTGGGGTGGTTGGTGGCGCATGCCTGCGGCAGTGGGCGTCGGCGTGCTACTTGCCATTGTGATCGATCGCTTGACTGAATACTTCACCGGCACACATGCTTCTCCTGTGAACGACATCAAAAAAGCTGCCGACACCGGCCCCGCCACTTTGATCCTGAATGGTATTTCTGTCGGTTTTGAGTCGTCTGTTTGGTCGGTGCTTGTAATTGCCCTCACCATTATTGCGTCCATCTTCATTTTTGGAACCATTCCTGGTGTCGATGGAACTGTCCGCGCCACGTTTGTTCTTTATGGCGTTGCAATGACCGGTATTGGCATGTTGACCCTTACAGGCAACAATGTGGCAATGGACTCTTTTGGTCCAATTGCTGATAATGCAAATGGCATTGGCGAAATGTCCTGGTCTGGCAAAACCGACAAGGCGACGAAAGACGCGCAGCAGATCATGGCTGACCTTGATGCGGTTGGGAACACGACAAAAGCCATTACAAAGGGCGTTGCGATTGGCTCGGCTGTCATCGCAGCGGTTTCGCTCTTTGGTTCTTTTCTTGTGGATGTTTCCCGCGCTCAGGCTAGTTTTGGCATTCCGCTGGCTGAGCAAATTCAATCCATTGGTATTCGTGTTGATATCCCCCAGATTTTCGTAGGTATGTTGATCGGCGGTGCGCTGCCCTGGCTGTTCTCATCATTTGCGATTCAGGCTGTGACTCGCGCCGCTTCCCTCATTGTGTTGGAAGTTCGCCGTCAGTTCAAGCTTGGAGTTTTGGAAGGTAAAGTCAAGCCTGATTACGCACAGGCTGTCAGCATTTCCACAACTGCCGCGCAGAAGGAACTCGTTTCTCTTGCCTTGCTGGGCATTGTCACTCCTATTGTGGTTGGTTTGACCCTGCAGGTGGAGGCTTTGGGCGGTTTCCTTGCGGGCATTATTGTCTCCGGTCAGTTACTGGCTGTGTTCCTGAACAATTCCGGTGGAGCCTGGGATAATGCCAAAAAATTGATCGAAGATGAACCCAAGGATATAAAGAATAACCTTGGCAAAGGCTCCGAGCGCCACAAGGCTGGCGTTGTGGGTGACACCGTTGGCGATCCGTTCAAGGATACGGCCGGCCCTGCTCTCAACCCGATGATCAAAGTGGTGAACCTCGTGGCTGTTATCATTGCTCCGATTGTGGTTCAATACGCTCAGCCTGATTTGTCCATTGGTACGAAAATTGGTGTTTGGGTTGTCGCTCTGGCATTGATCGGTGTACTTGCTTGGGCCGTGATCCGCTCCAAGGCTCCCGCCCAATCCATGAGTGCGGAAGTTGAAGGCCCTAAGGTGAAAAAGAAGGTTAGTAAGAAGAAGTAAGAAGACTCCGAAGATACATAAGTTGGTCAAAAGCATCCCGTCAAACTCGGCGGGATGCTTTTCATATCAGTCTTGCAGGTATGTGTTTTCATCTTACACATGTATAATTAGTATGTTCTATATTTATTGATTTCCTTCACTTTAAAGAAACCGATAATAGAGGTGAAAATGATCAATGTAACCAAATCGTATCTTCCTCCACTTAATGAATATGTTGGCTACCTCGAAAAGTTATGGGCATCGGGTTGGTTGACCAATCACGGCCCTCTTGTGCAGGAGTTGGAGGAAAAGTTAGCTGCTTATCTAGGCGTGCCTTATATACATTATGTTTCTAACGGTACAATTGCTATTCAGATAGCTTTGCGGGCATTGGGTATTAAGGGTGAAGTAATTACTACCCCTTTTTCGTACGTTGCTACGACAAACTCGATTTTATGGGAACATTCCCAGCCTGTCTTTGTGGATATTGACAAAAGCACCTTTTGTATCGATGTAAAAAAAATTGAAGCTGCGATTACAGAACGGACTCAGGCTATATTGGCTGTTCATGTATATGGCCGCCCTTCTAATGTTCGGGAAATTGAGAGAATAGCTCAAAAATATAATTTG
>JAEURE010000103.1 GCA_016789485.1 Anaerolineales bacterium
CAGCCTACAAGCAAATTGTGAAGAATAATGATGCAGCAACTACCAAATCAGCATCCGAACCGATGATTGCCAACGTGCAGTTTACAGCCACGCAGGCTCCAACTGCTCAACCTCTTGTGATTTCTCCAGAGCAAGCCACCACGGTTGCCATCGATTTTCTCGGTGACACGAATGTGTATAGCGTCGAGTCCGTCATCTATGAAAATGCATCTGCGTACCTGGTTACATTTAGCTCCGGTAATTTGGTTTATGTAAGTCCGTCAGGGGAAATCATCGCGAACACCACAGTCCAGCCTGTGTATGTGGCCGCCTCAAGCAGTGGCGGAGGCGGAGGTGGGGGTGGTGGAAATAACGGCGGCAGCAACAGCGGCGGAGATGACCACGATGACGATCACGACGAACATGACGACGATGATGATTAAAGGATAGAACCTAATGGCTCCTAAAACCAACAATAAATGGTCTGATGTGCAATTGGTGATTGCCACAGTCTCCATGACATCCGTGCTGGCGTTCTGGAACATGTTCGCTGGACCGGACAAAATAAAGGCTGACGAAAAAGCCGCGGCACAACAACAGACTCAGTTGATCCCTACAGCCACAGCATTCATCAGTACACCGCCGCCCACCATGCCTCCGCCTGGATACACCATCCTCTTTGGAGGGGAAGCCCCAAAACCACAGGTTATCGTTGTGCAACAACCCAAGGGCGGTGGTGGTGGTGGCGGAGGAGAGGGCGGCGGCAATAATGATGGCGGCGCGGCGGCGCAGCCAGCCACATCCACCGGCTCTTCCTAATGCAGCAACGCCTGTCTTTTCGCGCCATGGGCTGCAATATGCTCGCTATTCTTGAAAAGGATTTCGAATCTGCGCCTGCGGTTTTGACGGATGTTCCTGACTGGTTCGAAGATTGGGAACAATCCTTTAGCCGCTTCCGGCCTACCTCAGAGCTGTCTCTGCTTAATCAAACATTCGACCAGCCGATTCATGTCAGCGATGCGTTCTGGGAAGTATTCCAAACCGCTTTGTGGGCAGATGAATTTACAGAAGGGCTCGTTACTCCAACAGTGTTGGATGCGATGCTCGAAGCAGGCTACAACCAGCCCTTTGAACGAATGCAAAAATATCAGGCCAACTCCATTCTGCAAACCTCTCTGGAAATCCCCCTGCTCTCGATGGTGATCGCAGACAACACCGCGCAGACGATCAACCTCCCGCGTGGAGTACATCTTGATTTTGGAGGCGTGGCAAAAGGCTGGTGTGCGCACCAGGCAGTGGAACGCTTGAAGGAACAGGGTCCATGTTTGGTCAATGCAGGCGGCGACATTGCCATCAGCGGTTCCCAAAACAATGGAGATCCGTGGTTGATCGGCATATCGAATCCTTTCAAAGAAGAAGCGGACCTTGAAGTCATCCACGTACATCGCTGCGGAATTGCTTCTTCCGGAAAAGACCGCCGCCATTGGAATCGAAACGGTGTATTTCAACACCACATCATTCACCCGCAGACAGGCTCACCCGCTGAAACAGACCTGCTGCGAGTGACGGTGATCGCCCCCACCGTTATGGAGGCTGAGGCTGCAGCAAAAACGGTCTTCATTCTCGGCTGCAAAAATGGACTGGAATGGATCGAAGATCATTCAGATCTCGCCGCTGTGCTGATCCTTGAAAGCGGCGAGATCATTCACAGCCAGCGCATGCAAAGTTACCTGTAAGGAGAGTTTCATGAACCAGAATCAAACTCAGTTCAACGAGTCGTCGATAAGTTTACAATCCGTAATCCTTTTTCTGTTCGCTTCGGCAACCGGCATGCTGGTGGCCGTTCTACTTTTACCCATTGTTCTCCCCAACATGGAATTTTCATTGTCAGGCGACGCCCCCAAAGCCTATTGGTATCTTTCGCGTGGAACGGCATTCGTCTCCCTGTCACTGCTTTGGATCTCGATGGCACTCGGCTTGGGAATCACCAACAAAGCAGCCCGCTTTTGGCCGGGTCTGCCTGCCACCTTCGCCATTCATGAGTACGTCAGTCTATTAGGCCTGGCGTTCGCCGCATTTCATGCCTTTATAATTCTCGGCAACCATTACATCCAATTCACCCTTTTGCAATTGCTCGTCCCCTTCAGCACTGTGGACTATCGTCCGTTCTGGGTCGGCATTGGTCAGATCGGTTTTTATATTTGGGCGATTGTCGCCGTCAGTTTTTACATTCGTCCGGTCATTGGGCAAAAGTTCTGGCGCTTTCTTCATTACGCCAGTTTTGGGATGTACGTACTTGGGATCGCACACGGAATCTTCAGCGGCACAGACACAAGCATGAGTTGGGCGCAAAATTATTACTGGTTCTCTGCTGGCAGTCTGATCTTTCTATTCACCGCCCGCGTCATCGGAAGTTTATTGGATTTTCTCTTCCCGGCCAAAAAACAAGTGCCCACCCCGCGTCCCACACAGGGATAACTGATTTTGTTTTCCTGAGCATTTCCCACGCTATAAAAAAACAGCGCAGATTCAAAAGAATCTGCGCTGTTTTTTTATTTAACCACCACAGTGAATGTGATTGTCTGCTCTGCTTCCGCCGAAATGTCCGGCGGATAGTATCCCAAGGTGATGCTTGTCTCACCCGCTGCCACAGCCTTGAAAACCCACACATCCGTACCGCCGGAGCCAACGGTCTGCAAGCCATCTGCCTTGTAGTTCTTCGAAACAAACTCCACCACACGTTCATCCAACTCGCCAACCAACTCCCAGTGATAGCCCGTGGTTGGGTTGGAATCAAGAATGATCTTGAACTCTTTTCCAACCGCCGCTTCGAGTTGCCTGGCAGGGTCTGACACCTGCAATTCATCGGCTGCCTCCCTCCCGCCGCATCCCGAAAGCACAAGAACAGATACAAAGAACATCATCAGGATTTTTCTCATTCGTGTCTCCTTAATTAATTGGTAAATTGACTTTCTTCCTTTGGCAGCGTGAAAAAGAATGTGGAACCCTTTCCCGCTTCGCTCTCGACCCAGATCCTGCCGCCGTGGACTTCGATAATTCTCTTAACGATGGCAAGCCCCACTCCTGATCCTTCGCTCAATGGATCAAGTTTATCAAAGAGACCAAAGATGCGTCCCTGCAATTCCTGCGGAATGCCGATGCCGTTGTCGCGCACGAAGAAGATCGGGAAACCGTCCTCCTCTCCATCACACCCGATCTCGATCTGCGGGTCAGGCTGACCACCCATGAATTTGGACGCATTGTCGAGCAGATTTTGCAGGACCTCCGTCAGACGCTGGTGATCTCCAAAAACAGCTGGCAGATTTGGCTGCAGAGTGACCGTGATACGGCCTGCGTCAAGCTGCCCGTGTACAAGTTCCTTCGCATTGTTCACCAATTCTTCAAAGAGAATCATCTGCGACGGGTGGATGATGCGCCCAACACGCGAAAGTTCAAGCAGGTCAGCGAGCAGGGAATGCATTTTGCTGACCGCATCCCGAATGCGCTGACAATCCTCCTTGAAACGTCCCAGGTTATTTGCAAGCACATCCGCTTCCAGATAACCGAGAAACCCATTGATAGTGACCAATGGCGATTTCAGGTCATGAGAGACGGTGTAAGTGAAACGCTCAAGCTCGGCATTCTTTGTCTCCAATTCCTTGATGAGTTCCTCACGGAGGTGTAACTCATTTTGTAAATCGTTGAACAACTGGGAATTTTCAAGCGCCAGGGCAACCTGGTTGGCGAATACAACCGCCAGCTCGGCATGATGTTCATTGAATTGACCTTTTTCATTTCCATCCATGGCAATGATGCCGATGATCTTTCCGCGTGTTTTGAGCGGAATCGCCAGCCAGGAATTGACATAGGTATGCGGCTCTTCATGGAAATCCGTGAGTTCCTCCTGCACATTATTATTCAAGATGTATGGAACTTCACCCTTCAGAATGGGTAATGCCGAGTTGGTCTCGTCTGTTTGAAATACAATGTTGCCTTCCACCATAGGCGGCGGAAGGTTACGGCCGACCAGCAGCTTTTGCAGGTCGCCTTCCACCCTCCATACCGATGCTGTGTCATATGGGATGACCCGCCGAATCTGATCCAGAACCTGTTGGATGATCTCAGTGAACTCAAAGGTGCCGACGATGCTGGCGAGACTCTCGCGCAGGGTTTCTGATTCAGCATTCTTTTCCTCCAGTTTACGGATCAGTTCTTCTCGGTGTTGTTCAGTACGTTTTTTTTCTCCAAGTTCATTTTGCAATTTCACAAAGTTCTTGAAGGTTGTCTCTGCCAACAAGCGTGCCATTACAGCAGTAAGGATAATGATGATAGCCGCGGACAGAAAATCCCCGGGCACGCTGCGGATTAAAGGAACAGGTGTGTAAACGGAGTTCAACTCTCCAAAGACCAGCCATCCAGTGCAGACAACCACAAGCCCGGTCAGGAAAACCATCGTGCGTTGTTTTGCCGCGAGGCTGGCTACAATCAGTATGGCTGGGTATGCCAGCACACTGATGTGGTGTATGCCCAATCCATTCGTGGCAAGCATCGTATTTAATGTGATCAGTACAATGGAAAGAAAGACAGCGGCAATCTCAAACTTTTGGCGATGGACCAACAGATAAGTCGCTGCAACAGGAATGAGACCAGCCAGCATCAACAGCGCCGCAGTCGTATTATTCGTCTCCTGGACGATAAATATCCCGGCAACCATTCCCGCCACAACCAGGGAAATAAAAAAATAAAATATATTTGTAATTTGGCGAACATCCCCATAGATTTCACCGAGGGGGAGCGGTCTTTGATATTCTTTGCGGGATGTAGTGTTCATGGTCTTTATTCCTTTTCAAGTTTTTGCGACCATATGCACTTCAATTTTACTGTGTGTTTCCATTGAAACACCTTTTATTTTATGATATACTAAATAGAACATTTATTCTGTTAATGGTACAGGAGGCTGAAATGAGTAAAAAGGTAATGGTCTTCGTCGGAACCAGCAAGGGCGGCTTTATCTTCAACAGCGACGCCAAACGCAAAAAATGGCAGCAAAGCGACATACAATTCAAAAGCTGGAATGTGATGCACATGCAGTTGGATCCTCGCGACAACCGCCTGCATGCGGCGGTCAATCATTTTGTTTATGGACCGACCACGCATTATTCAGATGATTTCGGAAAAACATGGACTCAGGCCAAACAAGTTCCCGCAATTGGGCGCGCCTCAAAATCTGGACGTCCGCTGGGTACACCGCAAGAGGCGGAAGCCTCCGCTGAGGGCGCATCTCCCGAGATTCAGCCTGAGAAACTGATCAAGATCTGGAACATCAAGCCCGGGCGCGAAAATGAAGCGAACGTCCTGTATGCGGGCGGTGAACCTGCCTGTTTGTTCATCTCCAAAGACCGCGGTGAGACGTGGAGTCTCAACGAAGGATTCTTCGATCATCCGCACCGTGGAACGTTCTTTCCCGGCAATGGCGGGTTATGCCTGCACACAATTTTGCTCGACCCCACAAATGAAAAGCGCATGTTCATTGCCATCTCAACGGGCGGCTGTTACCGCACAGACGACGGCGGACAGACATGGAAACCATTCAACAAAAATGTGCGCGCCGATTTTCATCCTGAAAAATTCCCGGAGTATGGTCAATGCGTGCATAAGATGGCAATGCATCCCGCGAACCCGAATGTGTTGTACCAGCAAAATCACTGCGGCATCTATCGCAGCGACAATGCCGGCGAAGATTGGATCGACATTGGCGAAGGGAAACTGCCCTCACGCTTCGGCTTCCCTATCTCTGTTCACCCAACGGATCCGAAAACGATTTACATCGTGCCTGAGGAAAGCGACGAATATCACATGAGCGTGGATGGAAAGCTTGTCGTCTGGCGCAGCCGGGATGCAGGCGAAACATGGCAGCCGTTGACAAAGGGATTGCCCGAGCGCGCACATGTGGACGTGCTGCGGGAAGCCATGTCTACGGATAGTTTTGAAGACGCCGGTATTTACATCGGCACAAATACAGGTCAATTATTTTATTCGCGCGACTCCGGAGACAGTTGGGAATTACTTGCAGACTACCTGCCACCGATCCATTCTGTGGAAGCGGCGGTGGTGGAAGGATAATAAAAGAGGCTGTCGCCTTAAGGCGACAGCCTCTTTTATTAAGATATCCATACCATAACTTCCTGCTTGATACGCCATTCCCCATTTTTCTTTTCCATCAGATAGTACCAGCCGCTGCCCATCAAAGGTCCGCCTACCCAGCCCACGTAGATCACCGCCTGATCGAGGGAAGTATTAAAGCCAACGCGCGATAAAACCGTGTATCCATACGTGCCCGGATATTTTTCGTTCAAAACTTCATTCCAATTGGGCTGTTTTGTGATCTCTGAGAGTTCATCTCTGCCAAGCAGGGAATAGTCAACACCAAGGTCCATGTCTGGAGTCAGGCGGCTGGACTGCGCGTTGCGCTCCAGAAAGCTGTCGATGGTCTCATTGGAGAGATCGGGCAAGCCTTCCTTTATATAATCCAAGGATTCACGCACATCACTTGTGGACACGCCTGTGGCTGTGTCTTCCAAAATCAGCACGGGGTTTTCACCCCCGCCAACAAAAAACGAATAGACCACCTGCTCTTCCTTTTCAAGCTCCGCTTCCGTGGGGATAGGCCCGGGTGTAAAAACAGAACAGGCAAGCATAGATATAACAGGAATGAAAAGCAATATTTTAGGGAATGGCTTGATGAACATATATAAATTCTCCTATCATCAAGGATATTTTATACATGGGGATTACGGAGAGTGACAGGGCTGGAGTCACAGTTCCAATATGAAGGTCTGATCGATTCCGCCAAACAAACTGAAGGGTTTATGATATCGCAATACCGCATTTATCGCATCAGTGCAGCGTAAACTCCCAAACATGATTCTTTGTCGGCGGCCTTGTGTTGAGGTCAAACTGCTCGACGTGCAGTATCTGCACGGTCATTGGTTCAGGTAATTCAAAGTTAAGCTGCGGCTGCTCAATTGCGCCTTGTCCTTCAAAGGTATAGGTAACAGGCTCCGCCCCGGGAGCCGCGTATCCAGTCAATGTAATGGAGACCCTTGCCGATCCGATAATGATCGAAAAGCCTTTGATGGTGCGCGGGGTTGGGAAGTTGAACTCCATGATGAAGGGATTGGCTTCGTAGGTCTTTGCGTAGGTATAGGGATCGCCGTCAAAAGCCATTTGAAGTCCCAATGCCTGATCATTGGCTTCCAGATATGTGTGGTGCACCAGAACGTCCTCTCCATCGATCTTGATGACCGATTCCTGGATCACGTCACGCAGCGCTTTTTCATCGGCAAATAATTTCTCGGCAATGTCGGAATACCGCAGGCGGACAAAATAAAAGCCGGGCGTCCCGTCCGGGTACAGGATGGTTTTTTCCACACGGATGTCAGCCAGTTTTTCGCTTGTGATGGCGAATTCATACTCCTCTTTTGTCATGACAAAGAGAGTGTCATCACCCATTGGCAGTTTGTTTTCCACATACCCCTGAATACTATGCAATTCCACAGGAAGCGGGTCGTCCAAGAAATAACGAGCGACCACATCGGTACCGTTCGCCCAGTTGGGTGAAAAAAGAATGCGCGTGTTGGGATGTTCCTGAATATATTCTTTGAGGGGCCCGAAAACCTGAAAGGCACCATATTGCATTCCGCCCATTCCATAATCCTTGTACCAGGTGGGACCATTGCGAAGCGTATCTACGAGCATAAACACATTGACGCTGGACAGGATCAGGAAAACCGTCCATGCTGCCATGTATTGCGAGGTTTTCCACTGCTTTAAATTTTTAACAAAATCCGTCTTTTTGATGCGCCGCGCAATTCCCCCGACCAAGCCTGAGACTTGCAACGCCAACAGCAGTGCCAACGCAGACACAGCCGCCTTGTCCGCAGTATGCTCGGCAAAAAAGGCAGCTATACCGCCGAGGATAAGGATTCCAAGTGCTGACAGAATCCTTACCCGCGATGGGGGCGGGTCACTCATGATCGTCTTCAAACGAGCTGACGAGTTTTCAATCCACTCCAGCACCCGCGCAAGGCCGATCGCCGTCAACAAAGCCGTGGAAAAAACATAGATCAATACCCGTGTGATGCCAATCGCCACAAAGGCGGATGCCACCGGCGAAACCAGCCACGCTGTAAGAATGATCCGGTAGGAAGGCTCGCGCAGACGGCGGATCGTCTCTGCCAAACCCAATATTGCAAACGGCAGGGTCGCCAGCATAATATGACCATATCCCTTCAT
>JAEURE010000104.1 GCA_016789485.1 Anaerolineales bacterium
TCCAGCGGAGCTTGAATAACAGCATAGGGGGCTCCCGCATCCAGCCAGCTGTGATAGATAAACCGCGCTCGAAATTCCAATCCGTGTATTTCAAGCCATGAAGCAAGTTCTTCCTGGATCAGTTCGGGCTTGCCACCGGCATCCAGCCAGATCTTATAGATATATATGGAACTGCTTACATCTCCATACTTCTTGATCCACTCTACAAGGTTATCTGCCACCAGTTCCAGGTCCCCTTTGGCATTTAACCAGCACTGGTAGATAAAACTGCTGCCAATTTCACTTTGATTACCATGCTTCTCCAGCCATCCCTTCAGCCCCTCACGTACCAGTTCTTTTTCTCCGCCCGCTTCCAGCCAGGCCCGGTACACAAATCGAGCCTCATCGCTGCTGCCGTGCTTCTCCAGCCATCCGCTTAGCCCCTCGCGTACCAACTCCACATCCCCGCCTGCTTCCAGCCGGGCGCGATAAATATATTGCGCGTCATCCCTGCTGCCGTGTGCTTTTAACCATTGGCTGAGGGTCTCGCGTATCAATTCCTTATCCCCATTCGCTTTCAGCCAGCCTCGGCATACAAAATCAGCCTCAACACTATTTCCATGCTCTATCAGCCACCCCTTCAGGGGTTCAAGCACGACCTCTTTATCCCCGCCCGCATCCAGCCAGCTTTTGTATACGAATTGAGCAGGAACACTCTTGCCATGCTCCTTCAACCAGCCTTTCAGAGGTTCAAGCACCAGCGCGATGTCTCCTTCGGCGTCCAACCAGCTTTTATATACATATTGAGCATTTGCACTGTTGCCATGCTCCTGCAACCAGCCTTTCAGGGGTTCATGCACCAGCGCTATGTCTCCGCCGGCATCCAGCCAGGTTTTATATACATATTGGGCATCCATATTCCTGCCATGCTCTTTTACCCATTCGCCCAACGATTCGCGGACTAGCCCCTTATCTCCGCCCGCATCAAGCCAGGCACGATGGACAAAACTGGCATTAACTTTATTCCCATGTTCCTTCAACCACCCGGCCAGTGCTTCACGCACCAGACCCTTTTCCCCGCCCGCTTCCAACCAGGCCTTGCACACGAAATCCGCATTATCGCTGTTGCCGTGCACCTGCAGCCATCCATGCAGTGCTTCACGCACCAGTTCCTTCTCGCCGCCGGCATCCAGCCAGGCCCTGCATACAAAATCCGCATCGTCACTGTTGCCGTGTAATTTAAGCCATCCGCCTAATGCGTCACGCACCAACTCCTTGTCCCCACCCGCGTCTAACCAGCCCTGATAAAGAAAACTTGCACCCAGGCTGTCCCCGTGTTCCGTTAACCACCCAGCCAGCGCTTCGCGTACCAGTTTCTTATCCCCGCCTGCTTCGAGCCAGGCCCGGCACACAAAATCCGCCTCGATACTGGTCCCATGTTCCGCCAGCCAGCCAGCCAGCGCTTCACGCACCAGTTCCTTATCCCCGCCGGTTTCAAGCCATGCCCGGCATACAAAATCTGCATCGACGGTAGTACCATGTTCCGCCAGCCATCGGCCCAGCGCTTCACGCACCACTTCCTTGTCCCCGCCCGCTTCCAGCCAGCCTTTATATACGAATCGGGCTTCGGCACTGCTGCCGTGTTCTTTTATCCATTCACCGAGCGCTTTGAGCACCAGGTCCTTATCGCCGCCTGCTTCCAGCCAGCTTTTATAAACAAATCGGGCTTCGGCTTTATTGCCGTGCTCGGCCAGCCATCGACCCAGTGCTTCACGCACCAATTCCTTATCACCGCCTGCTTCCAGCCAGCTTCGATAGATAAAACTGGCATCCATGGTGTTTCCGTGTTCTTTTATCCACCCGCGTAACGCTTCGCGTACTGCCGCCCTCTCTCCGCCGATTCCAAGCCAGCTTTTATAAACATATTGAGCGTCAAATCGATCACCGTGTTCCTTCAACCAGCCGTCCAGCGCTTCACGCATCGACTCCTTGTCCCCGCCTGCATTGAACCAGCCCGCTAAAATAAAACTAAGCTGACTGCGCTTTGGATGCCTGGATATCCATTTCTTGATGAACGGGTAAATTTCATCCTTTGGCAGGCCGCACTTAAGCCATGCAACCAGCAAATAATGGGTTTGAAAAAGAAACGGGTGGGCGGATATCCATCGAAATGCATATTCTTTAACAAGATCAGGGCACAAATGCAATCCCCAGGTTAATAGATAATTGCTCGTTTCAGTATAGGGAGCCGCAAGTTGTATCCACTTTTGCAGGGTGGTTTGATCCCCGGCATCCAAGGATATCCGCATTTGACCCTTGCTCCAGCGCGCAAGCCAGCCGAGGGAATTTTGAACCTCGACCTCTTTCCACGCATCCTGCCATACAAGAGCTTCCCCGGCAAAGAGATCGATTCGATTCACAGGGCTAAGCAGGGACGTTCGCACGAGCAGATCGCGAATCTCCCGCCAGGCGTATGGGTCTTGCTTCATCTTTTGTTTAAAGATCGTCTGCCAGTCAACTTTGGATAAAGGCGGCTGGTCTGCTATTCTTTGCAAGGTAAGCACAGCCGACCGAAGACAGCCGACATTTACGGCAAGGGAAAGAAGTTCTTCTATAAAGTTTGTGGCTGTGTAGGGAATTCCCTGAAGATAGGTAAGAGCGATCTGATCCGCCAGGGTGTCGTGAGCGGTATCCCAGGTATCAGAAACTCTTGTTTCATCGGCTTGTAGTTTTTCGATCCAGCCGTCAGTGGCCAGCGCATCGAAAAGATCGACATATTTATCTTTTGGCAGGTTCGAAACCACTTCGACCTTTAATGGAAACAGGCAGATCATCAGCGCCAATTCGCGGTCTATTTTTGTCTGTCGGAAGCTGAGCTGGATGCGCTTATTGACCCATACGCCGAAATCAGATTGTCTTAATAAGCCGTCGAGGTCGTTATAACGCTCCTGAACTTGCAGAAAAGACATGAACACGGCAAAAATCGGAATATCATGGCATACACGGAAATGTTCCTCAGTCGCCGCGACCCCGGCGTTCTCAAGGATATGGCGCACAACCTCATGCTGGTATTGCTGGTTCCAACTCTGCTCTGCATCGTCGATCGGCGAAAGGTCTATCCTTTGGCGCCGCGAGGAGGGGGGCAGGGAATTATAGTAACTGGTACGGCAACTGGCTACATAGCGTATCTGAAGAACAAAGGTATCATTCAGATCATTAATGGTCTGCTCGATCTCTGAAAAATCCCTCTGAGTTTCAATATAATCAAAAAGCAATATGATTTGAGTATCGGGGTTTGTGACTTCTGCCAGGTCTTCAAGGTCACTGCCGCGGATCCTGCTAAGAACCCTCAATGTTAACCAGCCGTTATTTTGCGCGTAACGGACGATTTCATTCGCCAGCCTCGTTTTGCCTACCCCGCCGGTTCCAGTGACGATCAAGCCGGTGATATCCCCCGTCTTAAGGGTATCCAGGAAATCACTTTCACTTTGGATTTTTATATCCTTTACGTGAGAATTGGCGGCTAAATATTGTTCGCGGCTGAAATAGGGAAGTTTCTCGCTCGTCAGGTAGGCTCGAAAGGTACTTTGGTTTTGTACTTCTTCAAATGGCACCAATCCCTGCGGCCTGGATTTGGGAAACCATCGAAACAGGATATGCGGGCGGTTCTTTAACTTGCTTGAGAACTCTCTCCAATCAATTACTTGTACAGGCAGATCTACAAGGTGCTTAAGGTGGTCATGGCTTTCAGCCAGCTTTTGAAAAAAAAGTTTTATTTCCTCATAAAGCTGATCAACCTGTTCCTGGTTTGAAAGCTCTGAACTGACGCAGAAAATAAACCTCGAAATTCTGGGGGATGTGCGGTACCAGGGAGTATATTGCGACTGGTGCTTGGTTGGACCTTCCGGCGAAGATAAATGCAGCGAGAGTTTTTCAGCAACCTCACGCCAGCGGCGCTGGGCATTGGATAACCCGTCTTCACTGATAAACTTGCACTCGATCACCACCCTGGTATCTTCACTGGTGCTGCTTAGGTCAATAACGCCGTCTTTCCCTCCGCCCGGAAACACGTGGAGATCGGGAAATTCGCTTCCCAGCACATCATGCACAAATTCCTGGAAAGCATCCCCAACTCCATCTCTCATTAATTTCGGGTTGATATTTTCTTGAAGGAAGCGCGGTATAGCCATGATACATCCCTCGCTACATTATTGTTGACCAGCTTGTTTGACAAAAACTGAATGGCTAAAGTATACGACAATTTCAAATTTATTGGAATTAGGCGGATGCGATGGGATGATGCGCCGATGATGTTTGATTTTCGTTCGAATCTCCACTATACTAAGGTCTCTGAATACCACCAGCATGATTGTCATTCCTGTTCATATGCGAGGAAAATAAAATGAATGAGATCAAAGTCAAAGACAGCAAGGCTTTTGTGGATGATTTTCTGACAGAATATCTCTCCAACGGCATGGGGGCAATGCCAAAGCGGGAAGTGGACATTCTTGTCATGGGCCTTTTGGAGAAATACGCTGAGCTGGACAGGCAAAATAATTACGACTTAAGCATTTTGCTTCAGATGACTGAATCACAAGTCAAGAGCTTAAGATATGTGGCAAAGCTTAAATACCCTCCCAAAGAAGGGAAATACATAGAAACCCAATTCTTGATCGTGCTGGCAAAATCCCAATTCGACATTGATAAGGGGAAAATAGTATTCATCATGGAGAATTCGTTTGTCCGCCATGCCGTTCAGGGGAGATTAAAAGCAAAAGGCATGTTTGCTGACAGTTCTTTTAATTCTGAGATCGTAAAAATAGACCATGAAGCACTTGGCAATTTGATCGCAGATATGTATGGAAGGGAAGTCGCAAAAGAGTTTCGCAGCAACTTCACGCGTCTCTTGAATAAAGAAAAAGGGATTGACTATGACAACCTGAAAACGAAGTTTATTCAAAAAGCGGTTGAAACCTTGGGCGGTGCAATACCCGCTGCAGGGCTTGCATACCTAAAGACCCTCGTTCCTTTTTAATCATATAGCTCGGTACGTTTCACCACATTCCCCGCCAGGTCCCACGCCTCTGCCAGGACCTTTCCTTCATTTACACAGGTATATTGCCACAAGCGTTCATCTACCTTGCTTGCATTGCCTTTCTCCAGCACCTTCCCCTCATCATCCAGGATCATCACCACCACTTTTGCCACCAGCACGTTATCACTAGCCTCCACGCGGATCTGTCCATCTTTCCGCTCGATGCGGTGGATCACAGGCGCCTCGAACCAATCGGAAAGCGCAAAGTTATACGCGCTCTTGACCGTCCCTTTGGCTAACTCTGCATAAATAGGCTGGGTCTTCGCCGCCTCGCGCGCATACGCGGCCGCCCGTTTGAAGCGGCTTTGGTGATCTTTCTGTCCCTGGCTGAATTTCCGTCTTCCAAAATTGGGTGTGCTGCTTACATACGTTTCTCCGCCGGGCATCTGCCGAAAGACCAAATTCCCGATCTTCCCTCTAATTTCGCGCACAACAGGGTTGCTTTCTACCTTCGCCATCGCTCCAATCCTCCTTCGCTATTCCGCCTAACTTCCTATATGGTGTCTATATGGTTCCTATATGATATCCATAGTCTGGCGCCATTATACATCCGATCAGGCTCCACATTTCCTCTCATGTCGTTGCGAGGGGGGCTCTTACTCATCCCGCCGAAGCAACCTCATATCATTAGAAGGTTGCTTCGGCAAAGAACAAATGCGCCTCGCAACGATATTATTTATGATGATATTCGTTTCTAAAGTAAAATCAGCCGCATATGAAAGAACTCATATATTCCCGCAATGCAGTCTATGAAGTCCTGCGCGCAAAACGCAGGCAGGTATTTTCCATCGACATCGCCGAAGGCGTGCAGGACAAAGGCAAGATCGAAGAGATTCTCAAGCTGGCACAGGCGCAAAAGGTAAGGGTCAACCGTGTGCCGCGCCCCAAACTGGACAAGGTACACCAGAACAATCAAGGCGTCGTCGCCGAAGTGGATAAGTATCCATACTCGGACGTCGTTGAGATCCTCGAACATGCCACAGGCGAACTGCCTTTCATCCTCATGCTTGATTCCCTGCAAGACCCGCAGAACTTCGGCACCCTCATTCGTACCGCCGAAGCGCTGGGCGTGCATGGCATTGTCATCCCGCTTGCCCGCTCGGTGGATGTCACTCCCGCCGTGGTCAACGCATCATCTGGCGCAAGCGAGCACATGCTCATCGCTCAGGCGAATCTGTCCCAGACGATCGACGCGCTCAAAGACAATGACGTGTGGGTCGTCGGACTGGATCAAGCTGGGGCGGAGGTTGAGGCGGGCTCTCGTCATCTCAAAGGATCATTGGCACTCGTCGTCGGTTCGGAGGGCGAAGGGCTGCATGATCTCGTCCGAAAGAAATGCGACATCGTTTTGAAACTGCCCATGAAAGGCAAGATCGAATCGCTCAACGCCGCCGTCGCGGGATCCGTCGCTTTGTATTTAGCTTATTTGAATCGCAAATAACATGTCATTGCGAGGAGCGCGCTCTCCACGCCGAAGCAATCTCCTGATTAATTATGAGATTGCTTCGGGCTGCTTCGCAAAAACATCGCCCTCGCAACGACATAATCCATAGGAGAAACATCATGCCTCAAGGGACGTATCATTTTCCAAAAGGATTTCTGTGGGGAACGGCCACCGCATCGCATCAAGTGGAAGGCAGCAACACCAATAACAACTGGCACGCATGGGAAGAAGCGGGACACACCATCCACAAGTCTGGTCTTGCCGCCGATTGGTGGGGTGGACGTTGGCGCGAAGACTTCGACCGCGCTGCCGAAACGGGACAGAACGCGCATCGTCTCTCGGTGGAATGGAGCCGCATCCAGCCGACGCCTGATTCATGGGATGAAGAAGCCCTCGAAAAATACCGCAACATGCTGCGCGGACTGAAGGAACGCGGCATCACGCCGCTGGTTACGCTGCATCATTTCACCGATCCGCTTTGGGTCACGGAGCGCGGCGCATGGGAAACCGCAGACATCGTGCCGCTCTTCGAGAAATACGTCCGCAAGACGGTGGATGCGTTCAAAGAATACAACTCACTCTGGTGCACCATCAATGAACCAAACGTCTACGCCTTGAGCGGATATGTGCAAGGTGCCTTCCCGCCTGGCAAGAAAGACCTCAAGCTATCCATGCGCGTGCTGGGCAACATGGTCCGCGCACACGCCGCCGCCTATCGCGCCATTCATGAACTGCAGCCCGAAGCTCGTGTAGGGTATGCCCTGCATTACCGCCCGATGGTCCCGCGTTTGAGTTGGTCTCCGCTCGACAGACTCATGCGCAACATCCGCTACAGTGGACTCAACATGGGCTTCCCTACTGCCATCTCCACCGGCGTGATGAAGTCACCCGTTGGCAATCAAAGCATCCCTGAAGCCAAAGGCACGCAGGATTATCTCGGCCTGAACTATTACTCCGTCGACACGGTCTGGTTCGACATCA
This sequence comes from Anaerolineales bacterium, assembly GCA_016789485.1. Taxonomy (GTDB): domain Bacteria; phylum Chloroflexota; class Anaerolineae; order Anaerolineales; family Villigracilaceae; genus Villigracilis. Next base: position 7,500 of record JAEURE010000104.1, read on the forward strand.
CCCGTCCCGGCGAATTGTTCTCGAACAGCGGCTATCCCAAGGATGGCGATATGAGCGACACCAACTTCCTCGCCAACATCCCCGAAGGCATCTTTGACTCGATCAAATGGATCGAGCGAACCTATCCCAACCTGCCGATCATCATCACCGAAAATGGTGTGGAGGATTCCGACGATCACATGCGCCCGCGTTACATCGCACAGCATCTGCATCAAGTCTGGCGTGCGGTGAACTTCAACTGGCCTGTGAAGGGATACTTCCACTGGTCACTGGTGGATAACTTCGAGTGGGAGCGCGGCTGGACCCAGCGCTTTGGCTTGTGGGGCCTTGACCTTGACACCCAAAAGCGTATCCGCCGCCCCAGCGTGGATTTCTATGCAGAGATATGCAAAGAGAATGGCATCTCCTCAGACATGGTGCAGAAGTATTGCCCCGAAGTGTTTAATAAGCTCTTTCCATCCTAAACGGTAGCGGGAGAACAGCATGGACTTCAAAATTCAAATCACGGGACTGAACGAACTGCTCAGCGTCATCTATGGGGAAGAGACAAAACTCAGTTCCCTGCTCCGCGAGCTTGGTTTCGAGCAGGCGCAGATCGAACAGGTGCGCGATCAACACCTTGAGGCTGTTACCGCTCAATTCCTTGAAGTCATCCACGAGCGTCTGACGAGTGATTCGGGCAAAGACACCTATTATCAGATCCTTGCCCGCCGTTACGGCTTG
>JAEURE010000105.1 GCA_016789485.1 Anaerolineales bacterium
AGCCTGCCTCTTTATTGGATTACCTTCCGCCGAAGACACTTGTGATCGTTGATGATCAAAATCTTGTTGAGGTGATGGCGAATGAATTGGAGGAGCAGGCGGTTAAGTTTCGGCGCGAGAGCATAGAAGAGCAGACGCTGTCTGCGGATTTCCCCGTGCCGTATCTTCCGTGGTCGGAGTTGAACGATGGTTTGAGCGAGTTTTTATTCCTTGAATTGGGGCATTCTGCAGAGTTTGAAAATGAACTGGAACTTTCTTCTTCTTTCGGGCATGATGAAAGATTTGGCGGCAGGCTCAAACCTTTTATCGATTATCTTGCTCCGATTGTTGAAAACGGAGAACAGGTCTTTATCGTTTCGCGTCAATCTCCGCGTTTGCTTGAATTGTGGAATGAATATTATCCAAACTCGGAGTATCCGAATCTTGAATTCATTGAATCCTCGCTTTCCGAGGGATTCACGTTAATTCCTGATTCTCTGAGGCCTGTCCACTTAATCACCGACTCTGAGATTTTTGGGTGGGAACGTCCGCAGCCGCGCACGCGTCAGCGCAAAATCGCGGATACGCCCGAAATGTTATATGCGGATTTGCAGGTGGGGGATTATGTTGTCCATGTAGATCACGGTATTGGACGCTTCGCGGGTCTGATTCAGCGGCAGTTGGACGGCCACGAACGAGAGTATCTCGCCGTTGAATATGACCGCGGCGACATCCTCTATGTGCCTGTCCATCAGGCAGACAGGCTCACGCGCTATGTTGGCGCGGATGGCGGCAAACCATCTCTCGATAACCTTGGCGGGCAGGCATGGGCGGAAACGAAATCCCGCGTTAAAGAAGCCGTGCAAAAGGTTGCGGAGGACTTGCTTGACTTATATGCCCGCCGTCAGGTGGTGCAGGGATTTTCTTTTGCTGAAGATACACCCTGGCAAAAAGAATTGGAAGATAGTTTTCCATACGTGGAGACGGATGATCAAAAGCGCGCCATTGCTGACATCAAAAGGGATATGGAGCGTGCTCGTCCGATGGACCGTTTGCTTTGCGGTGATGTTGGCTATGGCAAAACAGAAGTTGCCTTGCGTGCCGCCTTTAAAGCTGTGATGAGCGGAAGGCAGGCCGCTGTTCTTGTGCCGACAACCGTTTTGGCACAACAGCATTTTGAGACCTTTTCACAGCGCCTTGCCGCTTTCCCAGTGAAAGTGGAAATGCTTTCACGTTTCCGTACACCTCGCGAACAGACTGAAATTTTGCACAAGCTTGCCATCGGCGAAATCGACATTGTCATCGGCACGCATCGTTTGATCTCTGCGGATGTGGTTTTTAAAGACCTTGGCCTGGTTATCATAGATGAAGAACAGCGTTTCGGCGTTACGCACAAGGAACATCTCAAAAAACTCCGTACTGAAGTAGATGTTCTAACTCTCACTGCCACGCCGATTCCACGGACGCTTTACATGGCTCTCACAGGCGTGCGAGATATCTCCAATTTAAATACCCCGCCTGAAGAGCGTCTGCCGATCATCACCCATGTTGGACCGTATTCTCCGCGTTTGGTCCGTCAGGCTATTTTGCGCGAGCTCGAACGCGGCGGACAAATTTTTTTCGTCCACAATCGTGTGCAAACCATTGAGGCAATGAAGGCGCATCTCAACAAACTCGTCCCTGAAGCGCGCGTGGATATTGGTCACGGACAAATGGCGGAAAATCAGCTTGCCAGCGTGATGCACCGTTTCAATGTGGGCGAGATCGATATTTTGCTTTGCACCACCATCATCGAATCTGGTTTGGATATTCCCAATGCGAACACGCTGATCGTTGACCGTGCTGATACGTTTGGGCTTGCCCAGCTTTATCAATTGCGCGGACGTGTCGGAAGGGGTGCCATGCGCGCGTATGCTTACTTCTTCCGCCATAATAAAATGTCTCCCACTCAGGAGGGTCAGCAGCGACTTGAAGTCATTGCTGAGAATACCCAGCTTGGCGCGGGGTACTCCATTGCCATGCGTGACCTTGAGATCCGCGGTGCGGGCGAATTGCTTGGCACACGCCAGCATGGTTTCATTCAATCCGTTGGTTTTCACCTTTATACGCGAATGCTCGCTGATTCCGTCCGCCGTATTCGTGTGTTGATGAAAGACAATCTCAACATGGAACTTCCCCCAGCATTCATGCCTTCCACATTCAATCTGCCATTGTCCATGCCTGTGAATGTAGACCTGCCTCTCGCTGTTGGTATCCCCGCTGAATATATTTCCGATCAGGATCTGCGCTTGCGCTTGTATCGCCGCATTGCAGACCTGCGTGATGAAACCGAGATCGATGCGCTTGGTTCCGAGTTCCGCGACCGTTTCGGGCATATGCCAGAGATGACACAGAACCTGCTGTATCAAATGCGCGTCAAGTTGCGTGCTGAAAAAGCGGGACTGATATCGGTCAACTGGGAGGCAGGGCAGATCCTGCTCAAGTACGCACCGCCAGCTGAAGGCGTGGAAGCGAAGCGTCTGCCTGATTTGGAAAACGGTGTGCGCGGAGGGAAATCCATGTATTGGATCACGCTTGCCAAGGATGAAGTCTGGACCGCGAAGTTATTGGATGTGTTAGCCCAATTGGGTGATAGGAGATAAACCTGGAAATAGACTACCATGTGACAAATTTTTAAAGGAGAATTATGCATAAGAAAATATTGTTCATGGGTTTGATACTGGTTTCATTGATTGCTGCTTGTATGCCTTCACAGGCGCCCACTCAAGACGTCGAGGCGATCGTGCAGGCTACATTTCAGGCGTTGACTGCGCAAGCTCCGCAAGCGACGCCCACTCCACAAATGGGCGGTATTTCAGGTGCATTATCCTTTCCGTCCGAGGGGATTCCACCTTTATTGGTTGTTGCATTCAATACTGTCACGGAGCAGTATTATTGGACACAAACCGCCCAAGACCAATCCACCTATCAAATTGATAACATGCCGGCAGGAAGATATACTGTGTTCGCTTACGCGCTTCCTGACGGAAAAATGGTTGCGGCATACGATCAATTTTATGTATGCGGCTTGCATCAGGGCTGCAATGATATGTCTTTGATCGAGGTGGAAGTGCAGCCTGGTGTTGTAACAGCGAATGTTGACCCCGGTGACTGGTATGGCGATCCGACCCAATGGCCTTCCATGCCGAATGACCCTGGCATTCCAGGGGTGGATGCTGGAACAATAAGTGTTGGCAGTATTGCTGGGAAGTTAAGCTATCCGTCAAGTTTTATTCCATCCATGGTGGTGGTTGCGCATAAAGTCGGCGCGCCTGATTATTATTATGTGATCACCAACGAAAATGCCAGCGCCTATCAAATTGACAATCTCCCAGCTGGTAATTATTATATTGTGGCTTACGTTGACGGAGGTGGATATGCCGGCGGATACTCACAGATGGTCCCGTGTGGGCTTACGGCGGAATGCACCGATCACTCTCTTGTTCCCGTCACTGTGACTGGTGGTCAGGTGACCAGCGGCATAGACCCCGGTGACTGGTACGCCCCGTCAAATGCCTTTCCTGCCTACCCGCTTCCTTGAATTCCTGAAGCCTGATTTTGTTTCAATAAAAATTCCGCCCCGACAATTTGCCGGGGCGGTCTGCTATTGATAATCACTGCATTTCAAGTCATCTTTCAAATTGAGGATGGTCTCATCTCGTTCAGTGGACTCAGGCGCGCTCGCCGCCAGCCTGTCCAACGCACTGCATAGACTTGGCTCAAGCCCTGCCGTGATTCTGTTCGAGAATTTTGTCAACGATTTCACCTGCTCCCAATCTCCTGTATGCCCCAATCCTTCAATAAATGGGATGTATTCAAAGCCGTTATCTGCCCGTTCGCCAACAGATTGGGATTCATTCCACAGCCTTACAATTTCATCCCATTGACTGTACTGACGTGCGAGGTCAGCCTTCTCGAAGTAGTAGCACCACGTCTGTGTGTTTTGTTTCCCGTAAATATCCTCTGGCAGGGACACCTCTTTGCCTTCTGCGAGTTTTATCAGGTTGATATCCGAGCCTGCACTAAGCTGCCGCATGTCATTGCTGACGAGACGTAGATTTATATCCTGCGGCTGCATCACCCATAAGCAGCGATTCAATTCAGGGTTGAAGGAAAGCAGAAGCATTTGTTTGCTGCTTCCCGTAAAATTCATGCTCAATTTGCTGTATTCCAGCGGCGCTCCCAGCAAAAGATCACCCACATTGGGGTTGGTGTAATAAAAAGGGAAATACCAGTAGGGAGGTGTGTTTCCAAAATCCCCAGCCCGATACGTTGTATTGATGGAAAATGAAACTGCGTATTCACCCATGACGCCCAACACTTCCTCGTCGGTCAGGATGGCTGTGCCGGATTCGATCTGCGGTGCGCGCCAAATCAGTTGCTGTGCCAGCCGCTCCTGCTTTTCCCATGAATATTGGAATTCCTTTGTGTTATCCAGGTGAAAATTGACAGACAATGCCAGCATGAATGATAAAAGGAATATTTTTTTTGTTTTTTCTTTGACAAAATAATCAATTAGCAAATAGCTTAGGATTGCTGCTCCAAATATGGCAGGAATTCCGAACCGCGACGCAGACAAAAGATTCTTACTTTCCACAATGGAACGTCCGATCAACCAGACGGGCAGGCCACCCGTCAATAACCCTGCAATTGCAAGAGTGATACTCCCTGTTTTCCAATCATCATTTGCTTCAGTTGGAGCAGGGACGAGTCTATTCAGGTATAAAAAGACGAGCCCGAAAAACGACAAACTGACTGCAAGCCTGAATAAAGCAAATGGAGAAGTGAAATCCAGCAGACCCACATCTGTGGCATTTTGCCAGCCCATTGTCAGTACGGCCAGCGCGTCTTTTATGGAGGTGATGATGAGATACCCAATGGCTTTGAATGGCTCGCTGAAAATCTGCCGCAGAATCACAGGCTCGTTGCGAGTCACATCTGGCGGATTTTCATATAGCACTGCTCGCCAATAGAAAAATATGCCCAGAACAATAAGGTAAGGCAGCCAGTTTAACAGAGTCTTCGAAAACCTTTTGGGGAGACCCGTCTCGATGCGTGTGATCAAAATCCATAAGATGAAAACGCGAATCAATTCAAGCCCTGAAAAATATTCACTCGTAAAAAGATGCACAGCTTCCAGGGTTAATGCAAGCGAGGTGAAGACAATCCATTTCCCTGGCGTCGCATTCACAGCATAGATCATAAATAGAATGGAAAGAGTAAATGCAAGAAACCCGAACCAATGATGTGTTGAGCCTACTGCAAAAGGCTGGAGCATGAAAAATGGATATACTGCAAAGAACAACCCGATACAAATCGCTTCTTTTTTGCGTTCTGGCCACAATATTTTGAAGATTGCCCAAATTAAAAGGACAGTTCCCCAACGCATTAACAAAGCAGAAATATGCCATGCGAGTGGTTTGAATCCCAACAGGTTGAATCCAAGCATATACAGCCATGCCGCATTAGGTCTGCTGTCAAAGATCAGCATCTCGCGTAGGTTGTCAATCCCTTTTAGTTTTGCATAAAACACGTAGGGCCAATCATCCATGTAAAAACCGAGCCGCGGAATCAACAGCCCAAAACCGAAAAGGCATGTGATCAAAAAAACAAGCGGCGCACTTTTTTCTGAAAAAGTTAATCGTTGGAAAAATGTCTTGATTTTGCTCATCTTGTCCGTGATTATACCCTCGACAATTCTTCCGCCTCCTCTCTGAACTGATGCCAGATTCTGTTTACTGGTGATTATCCCGTCTTTGCGGTAAAATAGAACACTCGTTCCCCTAATTAACCAACAGAAAATAACTATGGACTTCAAACTTCAAGCACCCTTCATTCCCATGGGCGACCAGCCCGAAGCCATCCGTGGACTTGTGGACGGCGTAAACAAAGGACTCAAGCATCAAGTGTTGCTCGGCGCCACAGGCACGGGCAAAACCTTCACAATCGCTTCCGTGATCCAGCAGGTGCAGAAGCCTGCGCTCATCATGGCACATAACAAGACGCTCGCAGCGCAATTGTATGCGGAGTTCAAGGAGTTCTTTCCCGAGAATGCTGTCTCATATTTTGTTTCCTATTACGATTACTACCAGCCCGAGGCTTACGTGCCTCGCCATGATCTTTTTATTGAGAAGGAAACGCAGATCAATGAAGAGATCGAGCGCCTGCGGCTGGCAGCCACGACAGCATTGATCTCCCGGCGTGACGTGATTATTGTGGCGTCAGTTTCCTGCATTTACGGTTTAGGTTCCCCGGAAGAATTTGGCAAAGGGACGGTCACAATGAAGGTGGGTGAGATCTACCGTCGCAACGCTCTTTTGAGACAGTTGATCGAGAGCCAGTACCAGCGTAACGATATGGAATTGCGCCCGGGTACCTTCCGTATTCGCGGGGACACACTGGAGATCGTACCTGCCTACGAATCCAAATTAGGATATCGAATTACCTTCTTCGGTGACGAAGTGGAACGCATTATGCAGTTCAGCCCGCTGACTGGCGAGATCATCGAGGAACCGAGCGAGGTGTCCATTTATCCCGCCAAGCAGTTCCTGACCGACGCAGAGCGATTGAAGGATTCGATCAAAAATATTGAACTGGAACTGGAAGAACGCCTTGCCTACTTCAAGAGTCAAGGTAAATTTTTGGAAGCCCAACGTATTGAACAGCGCACTCGCTACGACCTTGAAATGTTGAAGGAAGTTGGTTACTGTTCCGGCATTGAAAACTACTCGCGCCAGTTGGATGGACGTCCCCCTGGTTCCCACCCGTGGACGATGATCGACTTTTTGCCGAGTGATTACTTACTTGTCATTGACGAGAGTCACATGACAGTGCCGCAGATCCGAGGGATGTACAATGGTGACCGCGCGCGCAAAGAAACTCTGGTTGAGTACGGCTTCCGTTTGCCCTCTGCAATGGACAACCGTCCGCTGAAGTTTGATGAATTTGAGCAGGTGATGGGAGCGACGATCTATACGTCAGCCACGCCGTCTGAGTATGAAATGAAACATGCGGAGCAGGTGGTTGAGCAGATCATCCGTCCTACAGGGCTGGTTGACCCTGAGGTGATCGTGCGTCCCACCAAAGGGCAGGTGGATGATCTGGTCGGAGAGATCAAGCAGCGGGTGGAAAGAGGCGAACGCATTTTAGTCACGACTCTGACCAAGCGTATGTCTGAAGACCTGACGAAGTACATGAAAGAGCTTGGAATTAAAGTCAATTACTTGCACTCCGAAGTGGAGACGCTTGAGCGTGTTGGAATCCTGCGAGACCTTCGTTTGGGTGTGTTCGATGTGTTGGTGGGAATCAACCTCCTGCGCGAAGGCTTGGACTTGCCTGAGGTTTCATTGGTGGCGATCTTGGATGCAGACAAGGAAGGTTTCCTGCGTTCGGATACGGCCCTGATCCAGACCATCGGGCGCGCCGCTCGCAATGTGAACGGACGCGTGATCATGTACGCGGACCGCATGACCGATTCGATGAAGCGCGCCATTGATGAGACTACGCGGCGCCGCGCAAAGCAGATGAAGTTCAACGAAGAGAACGGCATCACGCCGATCAGCATCCACAAGGAGATCCACGATCTTACCGAGGGAATGACTGCGAAGGCTGTGAGCGAAATGCGTGGCGAATATAAAGTGAAAGGTGTGGACGGCTTGCCGCGCACTGAATTGCGCAAGATCATCGCTGAGGTGGAAGCACATATGAAAGAGGCGGCCAAGAACCTCGAGTTTGAAAGAGCCGCCGCATTGCGCGATGAGTTGTATGAGTTGAAGACGTTGTTGGCTGAAGATGAAAGTTTGAAACCCTGGGAGCGGATCAAGTTGATGACTGGGGATGAGTAAATCTTAAATAAAAAATCTCAAGAGGAAACTCTTGAGATTTTTTATTTAATTGGAGCCGGTTGGCTTGGGTCTGTGATGAATACAGGGATACAGTTCACCGTCTACGAACAGGATGTGGTTGACGATCCAATCTGAGATCTCTTCGTGGATTTTTAAGGCGAGTCCGTTGGTGCCGCCAGAGGTGGTGAATTCAGCGTGGAATTTGTCGAACTTCTCGATAAAGACAGAGTGGGCTTTTTTGTTTTTCTCGGCAACTGGGCAATGATAGGTCTCCATGCAGTCTTCTTCTTTTCCGAAGTGCCAGCTTGAATAAAAGCGGAGCGTGCCCAGAATTCTGGCAATATTTTCGTTGC
>JAEURE010000106.1 GCA_016789485.1 Anaerolineales bacterium
GATGACAGATATTTTCTCAATCAAGGCAGAAAAATCTGGTATCACTGTTTTGTGGAGGCAGATAGTTTTGAACTACATCTTGACTATAAAGCTCAATTTCCAGGCTATGTCTGGCTTCAACCTGAAAAAGATGGAACGGCTACCATTGTCGGTATTCATGTTAGGGAGGGCTTTCGTAATACTGGTTTGGGGACGGTTATGTTCCAAGAGGCTGTAAAACAGGTCAGGGACAGGGTAACTTGTATCAAGGGCGTGCTTGAGAAGGAGTATTATCCAGAACCTGAAGATTCATTCCGCTGGCTGCACAGGCAAGGCTTTGAAATAAAAGAAAAAGAAAATGGGGATTATGAAGTGGAACTTTGGTTAAGATGATAGCTCAATAAACAAAGACCTCCAAGGTTTTCCCTTTACAGGGACTACGCAAAACCTCGGAGGTCTGCTTTCTACCCGCCCCCTTTCCTATAGGGCGGAGGGCGGGTCAATCCGCCGCAGTCGGCTCTTCTGCAACCTTCTCACGCTTCAACATAATTGAATCTGCTGTCACGCCTTCACGGCTTTCTCCTTCGATCCCTTCCACGGGAGCATCTTCATCTACAACCCCATATGCCACCTCCAACTGATGACGGAACTGCTGGGTGTACAGACGGTAATAATGTCCGCGTTTACGCAGGAGCTCGGCGTGCGTGCCGCCCTCGGCGATATGTCCGTCCTCGATGACAAGGATGCGATTCGCGCGCCGAATGGTTGACAGGCGATGCGCGATCACGAAGGAAGTGCGTCCCTTCATCAGGGCTTCCATGCCGCGCTGAATGAGCGACTCGGTCAACGTGTCCACCGAGGAGGTGGCTTCGTCCATGATGAACAGCTCAGGCTTGGCCAGCACCGCGCGCGCGAGGCTGATCAACTGCTTCTGTCCCACCGAAAGCAGGTTGCCACTCTCGCCCACGTTCTGCTCGTAACCCTTTTCCAGGGTCACAATGAAATCATGCGCGCCCGCGATCTTCGCGGCTTCCACCACTTCGGCGTCGCTCGCTTCCAGCCGTCCGTAGCGGATGTTGTCCCGCACGGTGCCTGAGAACAGGTGCGGAGTCTGCAAAACGATGCCGATCTTGTTATGAATGGACTCCAGCTTGTAATCCATATAGTCCACGCCATTGATGCGGATCACGCCCTTGCTTGGCTCGTAAAAGCGGCAGAGAAGATTCACGATCGTGCTTTTGCCGCCGCCTGTCGGTCCCACCAGAGCGATCATCTCGCCCGGGTTCACCTTCAGCGTGAAATCTGTCAAAACGGATTTGCGATCCTCGTAGAAAAAATCCACGTGATCGAATTCGATCTCACCGAGCAGGGTCTTCGCCTCGATGGCGCCGCTTCTATTATGGACTTCGGGCGGGGTATCCACCAATTTGAAAATCCGCTCCGCTGAGGCAATGCTGTGCTGCATTTCCGCATACACACGCGCAAGGTCTTGAATGGGCCACATCATAAAGGTCAGGTAGGAGACGAAGGCTTGAATACCGCCAATGGTCATCAACCCAACGCTGATCTGATTGCCGCCGTATCCCACGATAATGCCCAGTGCCAGCGCCGCAATGATCTGCACGGTCGGCAGGAAGAGCGCCGAAAGCCATGCCGCGCGGTAGGATGCGTTGTACATCTTGGTCGTCAGACCCTGGAATTCATGCGTGTTGGCATCTTCGCGTCCCAGCGCTTTGGTCACGCGCACGCCCTGAAAACTCTCGTTAAACGCGCCGGTGATCTTGCTGTTGGCGCGCCGCGAAACACGGAACTCCGCCAAGATCTTCTTGCGGAATTCAATCGCCACGTATGCCATCACAGGGATGATGGTCAGCACGATCAACGCCAGCCGCCAGTTGATGATGGCCATGAAGATCGTGGATGAAATAATATTCATCGCCGCCCAGGTCGTATCCACGATGCCCCAGGTCAGCAAGTCTGAGACGCGCCCCGTATCCGAGGTCACACGCGCGATGAGACGTCCCACCGCATTTTGGGCATAATACGAAAGCGACAGGTCCTGCAGGTGATTGAAGAGCATCTTGCGCAGGTCATACTGAATGCGCTCGCCCAATACACCCGCGAGATAAATGAACGTGAACACCGCTGCGGCTTGCAGTACGATGAAGCTCCCATAAATGGTGGCAAGTTCCATCAGGCGGACTTTGTCTCCCAGTAAAATACCTTCGTCAATGAACTGCTTGTTCACGTAGGTAAAGTACGCATCCAGCCCAGAGACAATGGCGATCGTGAAGAAAAATCCCACGACCCATTTCCAGTGGGGGAGCAGCAACCCTCCAATGCGTTTCAGCACGGGGGCGGTTAGTTGTGAAGTAAATTCCTCTTCTTCGAGTTCGATAAGTTCGTCACTCATGATAAATCTCCATTACATGTCTTTGCGAGGAGGGTGTTCTTTCCGATATCATCCCGAATGTTCTTATCGGGACGAAGCAATCCTGCACTTCTGAGGAGATTGCTTCGAGCGGAGGTGTGTCGCTCTCGCAATGACATTATTGTTTCCTGCAAACCAAAGTAATCAGGCTGTTTTCCTCTGTCACAGGGCTTCGGTCAAAATCGCCATATTGCTCGATGATCTCAAAGCCGTTATAGTGCAACAAGGCTTCCATCTCCTGCGGAAATACATAGCGCAGCGACAAAGGGGCCACTTGCAATATTTCCTTTCCGCTTCCATCTGTCCAGCGGCGATAGGCGGTTTCCGTTTTTATCTGTCGGAAGGCGTCGTACTTGTCAATGCCAGAAACCTTGATCTCATAGCCGTCTGGATGCTCCGCAGTAAACCACTCTTCCACTTCGTCCGTGCTCATGAGGTTGCGCGGCTTGGGGAAGAACAGGCTGAGCACCAGCCGGCCATCATCTTCGAGATGTTCCCGAACCCGCGCCAGATACGCCTCCTGGTCCTGACGGGTGAGCATGTGGTGAAACACACTGCCCGATTCGAAGATCAGCCGAAACTTGCGCCCTAGTTGAAAAGTGCGGACATCCGCTACGATCCATTCGATGGGCAGTCCGCCTGCCTTCTGCTTTGCCAGATCAACCATGCCGGGAACAACGTCAAGCCCGACGATTTCCACGCCATTTTCTGCAAGCGGAATGGTCATCCGCCCTGTGCCGCAGCCAAGCTCCAACACTGCGCCACCAAGTTGTTTTGCCAGCGAAAGAATGAAGGGACCGTCTGGCTCAAAATCGTTGTTTTCAGCATCGTAGAGTTTTGGGTCGGCATATTCGCCGAGGTTATCGTGTATGTCCATTTGAAGATTCTCCATTAGTTGACTCTTGCGATTTCCATTTCAAGCTCTGAGTCAATCTTGGTCTGAATATCATAGATTCTTCGATACATGCCATTCGTGTCCTTCAGAAGTTCAGCATGCGTTCCCATCTGTACAACCTCGCCTTTATCCAAAACAAGGATCAGGTCGGCGATCATCACAGACTGGATGCGGTGCGCGATAATGAAGGTGGTTCGGTTCTGCATCAACTCATTCAACGCAGAGCGGATCTCGGCTTCGGTCTCCGTGTCCACAGCAGAGGTGGAGTCATCGAAGATCAAGATGCTCGGGTTCTTGAGCAGGGTGCGTGCAATTGCTACGCGTTGCTTCTGTCCGCCAGAGAGGGTCACGCCCTTCTCTCCGACCAGCGTATCGTAACCGTCAGGGAAGCCGATGATCACGTCATGCACGGCGGCGGCTTTCGCGGCGCGCTCGATCTCCTCTTGTGAAACATCGCGTCCCACACCGTAGGAAATATTCTCGCGGATCGAGCGGCTGAAGAGGAACGGCTCCTGCTCCACGATACCGATCTGCTTGCGCAGGTAGGAGCGCGAGTAATCCTTTAACTCCACGCCATCAAGCAGGATACGTCCGCCCGTGTATTCGTGGAAACGCGGCAATAAATTCACCAGCGATGTCTTGCCCGAACCAGTGGAACCAAGCAGTGCAATCGCCTGACCAGGTTTGGCGTGGAATGAAACACTTTTCAAGACATCTGATTTTCCATCCGAATACATGAACGAGACATCCTCGAACTGTAGCTCGCCTCGCGCTGGACCTGTAGGCTGGTACTTCCCATCGAACAATGGTTCACGCTGCTGCTTGACCAATTCCATCAGGCGCGCATACGAGACCATGCCTGTCGAGGTCGAGACAATAATGCGTCCCAGGTTGCGGATGGGCCAGATCAGCCAGACGACAAGGCCGACATAAGCAATGTAAGTGCCAACGGTGATTTCACCGTCAATTGCCATTGTTGCGCCATAGACAAAACCGAAAAGCATCTGAAATCCCAGCACAATATCCGAGAGTGGCCAGAACATGGAGTGCATGAAGAGCAAGATCTTGCCCTTCAAATACTTGCCCCAGTTGTCTTTTTCGAATTTCTTCTTTTCGTAGTCCTGGCGCGCAAAGGCTTTCACCACGCGCACGCCCGTCAGGTTCTCCTGCAACGTAGTAGAAAGGACCGCTTCCTGAGCTTGATACTCTTCGTACGCCTTGGTCACTTTCTTAAAGAACCAGAGCGAGACAACCAGTATGAGCGGAATGACCACGATCGAGACCCAGGCAAGCTCTGCGTTGAGGTTGTAGATCGCGATAAAGTTGATCACGAAGAGCAGGATGATGCGTCCCACGCCAATGGCTTGCTCGCTGAAAAAACGGCGCAAGGCATCCACATCCGAGGTGACGCGTTCGATCAAGTCACCTGTGGGGGTGGTGGCATGATACGAGAAATTCAAGCGCTGAATGTGATCGAAGAGAAAGTCCCTCAGGCGGCGGGTAATGCCCTCGGCGGTATAGGCAGCCAAACGTCCCGAAAGAAACGCAAACGCGCCTTCAAGACTCGCCAGGCCGACAAATCCAGCCGCGATCCAGATCATGGAGGTGGTCAGTGTTCCGCCAATGTACGTCCCCTTTGCGAGAACATCATCCGCGAAGAATTGCAGAAGCAGATAGGTGAAGGTCTTCGAAAGCGCCGAAATGGCGAGTGCAATGGTTGCCGCGATATACGACATGCGGTAATCCGACATCATCTGCCAGAGACCCTTGAGGCGGTTCTCTTGCAGAGTGGGGCGGAAGTCAAAAGTGAGTGATGGCTCGTGAGCGGGTTGTAGTGTGGTCATAGTGATTCCTCAAAAAATTAAACAAAAAAGCTGCAGCGGATGCGCCACAGCCCAGAACGAACAAGGGTAGAAAGAAGACCTAGTTTCGGTCTATAGGCGCACTCCGAGAAGGCAATTTGCCAACTGCATTAAGAGTTTGGAAGATCAAGCTGAACATCAAGAGTGCGCTCCTTTCGTAGAATTTTCGAACTATGGGTTGTAGTTTACACCCCGCTTGCGGGATGTGTCAAGGATGAGAAAAAATTAATATTCATATTTTTATGGCACATTAAAGTTACAGAAGCCTGCGGCAATTTCACAACGGGCGGCCTCCTCGCCAAGCCAAAGAACGCGGAAATGAGTAGCGCCTGCCTCCGGTCTCCAGAAGACGAGACCGCCATCGTCGTCAAAACGCGGTTGAACTACACTGATAATGCCAAAGAAACAATCCGTTGGATTCATGTAAGGCGGCGTTTGATCCCCATAAATGGTGATGCTGGTGCAGAAGTTCTCTGGAAGATGCTTGAACTTTTGCGTCTCCCATCGGTAGCCATCGAAGTGGTCACGTTTTTCCTGTGAGAGTGTCTCAGCATCAATGCGTTCAAAAGAAAAAGCAGACAGGCTTCTCTTTGCTTTTGAACGGTTGATCATGTAAAAGCTTGTTTCATTCCAAAGCAATGAGAATGGAGTCCCGTCCGCATATTTCATGGTCGGGGTCACAAAAACTGTTGAAGTCGGCAATGTCACTATCGGCGCAGCGGGGGAGGGGGGAGGAATCGTAGGGGTCTCCAAAAGTGGGATCGCTGTTTCGGTTGGCAAAGAAGATAACTCGGTTGAAGAAAGAGGCGATAATGAAAATGTCGAAGCTGGTGAAAAGGTCAGGCGGAGGTTCCCTGTATTCATAAAATACCAGCTTCCGATTCCAATCAAAATTAAAAGCAGGATGCCGTATCCCCATTTGTTCTTACTCTTGATTCGATTGCTGGATTTCACAGTGGCAGGCCAGCCAGCAATTGGGTTTTGCTCGCGATTCTCCTGCGCCACCCGCGCTTCACGGTTTGCGATCTGTTGAATGGAAAGATTGCTTCTTCGAACAGTCGGCACGCCAACCGGCAGCGGCGGCAGGGATATCTTTGCCGCCGTCCCGGGCTTGAGCGCGCTTTCGATGGCGGCCATCAATTTCGCGCCGCTTTGATAACGGTTTTGTGGATCTTTTTCCAGGGCTTTAAGAATTACTTTTTCAAGTTCCGGGCTCAATTCTGGGTTAATGCTTCGGGGAGAAGGAGGCGGTTCCGAGATGTGCTGGAGCGCGATACTGGCAGGCGATGGATCATTGAACGGGACCGTACCTGTGAGGATTTCATAAAGGATAACACCCAGAGAATATAAATCGGATTGTGGAACCGCATCTGCCGACCGACGAGCCTGCTCGGGCGAAATATAATGAGGCGTACCGAAAATATTTCCCATTGAGCCGTCGCGCACGTCCAGTGCCATGCCAAAATCGCCAAGGAGTACGCGTCCGTCTTTGGCAATGAGAACATTGGATGGTTTTATATCCCGATGAATAATTCCCTGCCGATGGGCATAGTCCAATCCGCTGGCGATGGCTTTTCCGATGCGAATGACATCGTCGATCGGCATTAGTTCACCTTCCTCCTGATACAGCCCCATCACTTTGGATAGATCCTGTCCGTCCACATATTCCATCGCGTAATAGGAATATCCCTGCGTATCATCCGCGTAATAGATCTGAATGATATTTTCGTGGTGCCATTTCGCCATCATGCGCGCTTCGTTGACAAAACGGCTTGCATAAACAGGGTTGTTCTTGAAACGCCTGTCTATGAATTTGATTGCCACGGGGCGATTAAGTTTTACATCCAGCCCATAATAGACTGTAGCCATGCCGCCCTGCCCAAGCAGTCGTTCGATGCGGTAATTTGAAATTTGCTGTCCGATTAATGGATCTTTCATCTCTTTGTCCGATGCAATGTTCTGGTTTTGGATGATGGGACGGTTTGCCTGCCCGCGGTCGTGATCCGCGAGAGATCATGCACATACGCATTCAGGCCATTTGCGTAGGCATCAAGATAATCCTGTGTGATTAAACTGGCAAGGTCTTTGCGCCCAATGGAAAGAAGAGCGGCAACGTGTGGACGAAAATCGCGGAGGTGAATCCGCATGACATTTTTTGCGTCCGTCATAACACCCCAGGCGAGCTGTTTTTGGTCATTGTCATCCTTGGCGGTGATGAAACGGGTCAGGGTGCTGCTTGAAACCACTGCACCGACATTGGAGAATACTTCGCGTCCTTTTAGTAGATTATTTAATAGTTCAAATTTCTCGGGAATTTTATCCAACAGTTTCTGGACCGGATTGGGCAGATGCGCCAGTAATTTGATAGCCCCCACGCTGGGGCTTTGTCCCTGGACGGCGATCTCTTTTGCGCGTGATAGATAACTTCCAAAACCCGCGATGGATGCAAGGTACAACCTTTGCAGTCTGTCAAAGCCCTCGTAAATAACAGTCTTTTCTTCTGTTGCGTTTTCGTAGGCATCCAGCATTTTCATGGTCTGGCTGTGCAGGCTGAGCAAATTCAATTCCATCAGCGGCACTTCCACGTTAAGCGGATAGATCCGCTCGCGCGGAGTCTTGAGGCTGGCATCCACAGGGATCAGGATCGAAGGGGTGGTGCGGCTGCCTTCCTCAACCACCTGGCGGAGTGTCGCAGAGATTTCAGGCTTTGTTTCTGATAGCTTGCTGATCGCCGTCATCAGTTTTTCAGACGGTTTATAGGTAGCGGCATGAATGGCGCGATATAAAACCAACAAGTCATTGATGGTGAGTTGCAGCAGGTCGTTCCTTTGCTTGAACTGTTTTCGCAAAGAAAGACAGGCTTTGATATTCACCTTATCGCTCTCAGCACCAGATTCGTGTGAGACGTGCGGTGCTTGTTGAACAAGGTCAATGTCTGACGGCTGGAGCAGCAGTGCGAGGG
>JAEURE010000107.1 GCA_016789485.1 Anaerolineales bacterium
ACAGGCTGTATCTTCGTCGGGTCGCCTTCATATTTGACAATGGTCCCATCCTGCACAGCCCACACCTCAAGTTTGTTCGAAGTGTCGATGAATTTATCGCCGTCGAAATAACCGGTGCAATGCTTGAGCATCGCAAGGGATTTATCCACGCCCACCACAGTGGTCTTTCCCATCCTGCGCGTGAACCATTGCATCTCCACTTCAATATCGCCTACCGCAATTTGTTGTGGCGAAATGCCAGCCGGCAAATTATGGAACTGACCTGAGTAGTTGTAGTTTTCGTTCGATAGCGTGGTCAGCATTCGGTTAATGTTCTCAAAATACTTGTCCGAATACCAGCCGCGGCGCATGCGTTCGATGTCTAACTTGAACGTTTCGTTTGTCAGTCGTTTACCATCAAAAATGGACATTTCTTTTTCTCAATTCGCAGTTTTATTAAATCAAGTCATCTGTGGACTTTACGATCTTCATGCCAGCCTTTGCAAAGCGGGCATACGCTTCATTCGCCGCGTCAGTATGATCCACCACTCCAGGCACAACCACCGCTGAGGAACAGTCTTCAAGCAAATATACTTTCCTGGCAAGTTCGGGGTCGGTTGCCTGAATATCTTCGAGCAGGTCAGAGATCGTCCATGCCACACAATGACTCTTTGCCTGACCCGCAATGTAGAGCCTATCCACTTCCTGCAATTGCTGAATAAATTTTGGGTTACGTGTGCCGAGCGTTTCACCCATGGGACCTGTCCGTACTTCAGGACCGATGACAGAGTAATTTTCTGTAAAAGGTTCGTCACCCTTTATCTCAAAATCAGGCTGAGCTAGCCGTGCAATGGAATGGAAGAAGATGGCTTCTTCCAACGCTGGGACAAGCGCGTGACCGATTCCGCCCAGCATGGCATGATATGGCCAGATGGTGAGCGCATATTTTCCTTTTTTTTCCAGTTCTTCGGCATAGTGGATCATCATTTGCTGTCCATATTCGGGGGCAATGCCATAACGCGAAGCAAGCGCATGGTTAAATTTCCACTGACCCTCGCGAAGTTCAGCAGCGTGAATGTCGGTGTAGGGGGTGGGGTGTTTTCCGTTTTTGTCTACGAAGAAGATGGGATGGAAGATCTGCTGGGCCATGTGAGTATCCATGGTGGCAGTAATATGAGTGATATTGCCGATGTTGCGATAGATGAATTCGCACAAGCGGATGTTATCGTCCACTGCGCCGTGTCCGCTGCGGCCTCCGACGAAAAGTTCAAACTCAGGAATGCAGAATGTATTTTGCGCGTCGATCACCAAAAGGGAGATTCTGCTTTTCGAATCTGAGGCAGGTCTCAGGTCGTGTTGAAGCGCGTACTCGCGGGCTAGTTCGGCGAGGGCGGCATAATCCACTTTCCAGATTTCGCCGACGCGGGCTGAGTCAAAAAAAGAGGGTATGGGAAATGTGCTCATAATCCTAGTATACCCTTGCAGAGGGGTTGTAACAAAAAAAACAGGCTCCAAGTCTTTGGACTCGGAGCCTGTTGACAGGTCAATAATTAGGCCTGCGGCTGGGCAACTTTTGTATCTTGTTTGACGGTGTTGGTACGCTGGAAGAGGAAGACGACAATAATGAGATAGGCAAAGTAGCCGATCATCTCCGTAAGGGACGGATTGCCGTTGTAGCCGAACAGGGCTTTGAGCAATTGGCCGAAGACTGAGTTTTCATCAACCAATGCGTTCACATCCCAAACATGTTCGATGACACTGGGAATCCAGCCAACTTCGTTGAATTCGTGAATGCCATGTGCCACAAGCCCACCGGCAAACAGAATGAGGATGAAGCCCGTTACCTGGAAGAAACGGCGCAAGTCCAAACGGACAGTGGTGGCAAAGAGAGACCAACCCAATAAAATGGATGTGCCCAGGCCAAGCAGAACACCCGCAAGAGTTTGAATAGTGTTTGCGCCAACATTGTCATTGTTGCCTGCAAAGAAAGCGGCAGTGATGAAGAAGGCAAGTTCCACACCTTCACGCACAACGGCAATGAAAGCCATCCAGAACAAGGCGCGTTTATTTTTGGAAGCCGCAGCCTTGTTGACATCTGCCTCAAGTTCTGCCTTGAGCGTGCGGGCTTGTTTTCCCATCCAGAAGATCATCCATGTGAGCAAACCAGCGGCAATAAACATGGTAATGCCTTCATAGATCTGTTCGGCGCTGCCTTCAAGGCTCAAACCAAAGATGGTGAGCATGACGGCGGTCAGAATGCTGACGCCAACCGCGGCTAATGTGCCGTACCAAAGCATGGGAGCCAGGTCTGTGCGGCGGATCTTTTGCAAAGCGCTTAGCACAATACCAATAATGAGAGCGGCTTCAAGTCCTTCGCGCAGGGAGAGTAAATAGGATGGGAGCATGTGTTTCTTTGTTCCTTTGAATGTAAAGATTTATGGTCTTAATAGTCGCGTTTATACATGGGATTGGAACAGAAATCTATACTGGCGTTTGAGAGGGGTTTTCAACCACGTTGAAAATTTTAGGGTGAAATAAAAAAAACAGCCTGTTCGACAGGCTGTTGGAGCTACACTACTTTTTCTTGTGCGAAGCAGGCTTGCTGCCTTTCGCCACGCGGCGATATGGCGGCATGTTGATCGCCAGCACCTGACAACGCGTTGGGTCTAGAAGTTTATTCCACAAATTAGGGTAGCTAAGCGCGAACTCATCAGGGCGCAGAGTGGATGTCAGTACCGTGGGCAGATGCGCATTGTAACGATAATTCAAAACGCTGTAGAGTTTATCCTCCGCCCAAACGGAACTTGCCCCGCTGCCCTTCAAATCGTCAAGAATCAATAACGGTGTGGTGCGGATTTCATGGAAGCGTCTGTCGAAGGAAACATCTGAATTTGGGCGGAAGGTCTGGCGCAGGTAATCAAGCAGGGCGGTCACTTCCACAAGAAGCGCCTGTCCGCCAAGACCGATGCGATAATTTCCAATGGCAGCTGCGAGGTGAGTCTTTCCACAGAACGATTGTCCCAGCAGCACAAGCCATCCATCCGGCTCTTCTGAAAAACCTGCTGCCGCGCTGAATGCTTCATGCAAAGTCTTCACGTCATCTTTTGTAACCTTGATGCGCGTGATCTCTTTGTCTTTGTATTTGTTTCCAAACTTATCAGATTTTTCTGTGGTCGTCGTAGTGACCGCTTCCTGCCCGATCTCATCCTCGCGCATTTGGAATGTCTTGAAAGTCATCGCTTTCATCTCAGGCAGCGAAAGCATGGAGATACCAGGATTGCTGGTCTCTTCGGGACGGCGATAATCAGGCGCGGTGATCATGAGGTGATTCACAAAACCTTCGTCCTGCAAGCGCGAGCGGATGCGTCCTTCGATCTCATCCAACATCAGGTTGGTGGTAATTACTGTACTGAGTTTATTGATGTAACGATAATTTATGATCTGAAATAATTTTTCCTGCGCCCAGGCTGTCGCATTTTGCGTGCCGAAGTCATCCAGGATCAACAACTCCGCATTGCGGATTTCATCGAAGCGTTGTTCAAATGTTGTTTCAGGGTCAGCATACGCAAAGCGCAATGAATCCAGCAAGTCCGGCACGGTGATAAACAAAGTAGGCGTGCCCTTGTTGACCGCAAAGTTTGCAATCGCCGCCGCAAGATGAGTCTTGCCACAGCCATATCCGCCTTCAAGCAAAAGCCAGCCCTTCGGAACACGCGCAAACTCTTCGCAAATTTCAAACGACTTATGCAAATTCTCGCGGTCCTGCGCAGACATGAACTTTGCCCTGTCATTTCCCGATGGATTAAAGTTTTCAAACGTCAAATGGCTGAGGCGGTTCAAGTTACTCATCGCAAACAGACGCGCGCGCGCGCTGTCCGCCACATCCTTTGCGCGGCACACACACGATTCCAACTTGCCAAATTTCTCATGCCCGAGCGGCACATCATAGCGCACATAACCAACTCCCCCACAATGCGGGCAGTTTGGGTCGCCAAGAGTTTTCATAGGGCTAATCTCGTTTGAGGAATTCGGAGAACTCGCTGTCGGTATATCTGTCGGCATCTTTGACAATGTCTGATTGATCTTTTCTTTCATCTTTCCCGTTTTCCTTCCAGCGCGTCAAAATCGCTTCCACATACTTCCAATTACGTATGTTGCGGCTCACCGCAATTTCAAACGCCTCTTCAAACCACACACTCGGATAATTCTTTTCCGCTTCACGCAGCATATCCGATAATAAAGGCGTGAGCGCACCTATGTTCTCTTCGTACAATTTAAAAATGTTTGATTTATTTAACGGCGCAGGCATGATCTTTCCGATATCGCGCCATTGACCTTTCGCAAAAGCATCCGCAGCGAGACGCCCGCGCGGTGAATTGAGGAAATAAAAAACATCCGCCTCGCGCTCCGCCTTGAGCAGGGTTCCCCTCTCAACGCATTTGCTCAGCCCGCGCTGGATCTCATCCACGCTCAACCCAAGCGACTCAGTCTCGAAATCGGTTTCACACAATGCGCGGAAATTCCCCTCAATATGCTCAATCCTCCAGATGGCGTACAGTGTCACTTTTAATTCGGCAACATCCTCGATCTCATTCATCATGCGGATGAACGAATCGGGAACTTGAGTGAATGTTTCAGAAGAGGTGAAGCCGTTGAAGGAAGTCATACTTTCACATTTCGCATCATTCATTCGGCCTAAAAACTTTTGTAGCCGCATTCTCGAACTTCGCCAGGGCGCCGCGGAAGATCAACTCCACTTCGCCCACAGGGCCGTTACGATGTTTGGACACAAGGATCTGCGCCACATTCGCCTTATCTGAATCCTTCTCGTATTGATCGGGACGATAAATAAACATGACGATGTCAGCATCCTGTTCGAGGGAGCCTGATTCGCGCAAATCCGAGAGGACGGGGCGTTTGTCGGTACGCTGTTCCACAGCACGGCTCAGTTGTGCAGCGGTGAGAACCGGCACGTTCAACTCACGCGCCAGCACTTTCAAACTACGTGAAATATGCGAAACTTCCTGCACGCGGTTGTCGTTGCGCGTATCGCCGCCCATTAATTGCAAATAATCAACAATGACAAGGTCAATGCCGAATTCCATGTGCAAGCGGCGGCATTTGGTTCTCAACTGCAAAGGTGTAATCGCAGGCGTATCGTCGAGATAGATATGGGTATCAGAAAATACTTCAATGGCATGGGTAAACAGAGGCCATTCGTTTTCGAGCAATTTGCCTGTGCGCAGGCGCTGCGAGTCAATGCCCGTTTCCTGTGCAATCAAACGCTGCACAACCTGTTCATTGGACATTTCCAATGAAAAGATGGCAACATGCTTCTTATGGGTCAATGCGGCATTCTTGGCAATCGAAAGCAGGAAACCCGTCTTGCCCTGGCCAGGACGACCTGCAATGATCAACAAGTCAGAAGGCTGTAAACCGCCGAGCATTTTATCCAGATCGTAGAACCCCGTCGGCACGCCATGGAAATCACCAGGGCGCTTGGACAGATCATCGATGCGGTCGTAATAACTGGAAAGTACGGAACGAATGGGCTGTAAATCATTCCGCACTCGTTTTTCACTAACGTTGAAAACGGCCTTTTCGGCTTCCCCCATCACGGTATCGATCGTATCGCCTTTATACGCCAGAGAAGCGATCTGATTCGCGGCATTGATCATCTTGCGGCGGATCGAATTCTCCTCCACGATCCGTCCATAGGCTTCTGCGTTGAGAGAGGTGGGCACCTGATTGATCATCGAGGTGAGATACGCAGAGCCGCCAATCTCAGCCAGTTGACCGGCGCGTTCCAATTCCTCAGACAGGGTTAACAAATCCACGGGAATGCGCTGCTCGTGCAGGCGGGCGAAGGATTCCCAGATCCATTTGTTGCGGTGAATATAAAAATCGTCCGCCGTCAGGAACTGGGCGATATCATAATAAACTTCGGGATTAATGAGCACCGCCCCTACAACTGCTTCTTCGGCTTCCCGACTATGCGGTACTACCGTTGACATTGGGCTGGCGGGGGCGGCGGATTCTTCAGGAGGGTAGAAATCTGTCATTTGGTTGTATCAGCTTCACGTTGAGTTTGAATCGGGCTTGTCTTTGTCGGGGTTGTCAATATCCAGTTTATCGATGAAATCCTTGAACACGGAAAGCCTGTCACTGGCTTCATCAGATAGCGGCGCGGGCGGCTCTCGTTTGGGAGGGGCGCTCGTTTCAACAATATCCTGATCGGGCGTCATGCCTGCTTCATCCATTACATTCTTGTGGACGAAAATGGGGACATGCGCGCGCACCGCGATAGCGATGGCATCGGAAGGGCGGGAGTCAACGTGAATCTCGCGTCCATCTGCATCGGCGACAATATTTCCATAAAAGATATTATCCTGTACGTTGACGATCTCCACACGGGTAAGGCGCGCGTTGAAAGCACCGAAAATATTTTTGAGGAGGTCATGAGTAAGCGGGCGCACCATCTCAACTTCCTGCAAGGCGACAGTGATGGCTTCCGCTTCATAGGGACCAACCCAAATGGTGAGATAACGGTCGCTGTTGACCTGTTTGAGTACGACGACTCGATTAGGCGCCATTAAATGAACGCGAATACTATCAATAATCACTTCAACCATATCTGACATAGGGGAAACTCCAGTGCTTCTATTTTAGCATAAAGGCTGACGGATGAACCGTGCTTTAAGATAAGAAAACGGAAAGTAAATTCGATTTGCCAGAAATGGAAAACACGGCTATAATCCGCTTCGCTCAATCGGGGCGTGGCGCAGCCCGGCTAGCGCGCTTGCATGGGGTGCAAGAGGTCGGAGGTTCAAATCCTCTCGCCCCGACAGCAGTACGTAAACCGTCCTTCCGGGAAGGACGGTTTTATTTTAACAACAACTTTTTCTCATGGAACCGAACGAGACAACTCCCTCCTCCCTTACCAATAGACATTCCATTATCAGCCTCTCACTGGGTATTTTGACTGTGCTTACATTCTGCGGCGGATTTATTATCCCGATCCCGTTTACAAGTATGCTCTGCGCGCCTGTAAGTTTTGTGACGGGGATTTTGGCACTTATTTATGGGATAGTCTCTTTAAATAGAATCCGCAAGAACAATGAAGCAGGCCGCTCCATCGCGTGGGTAGGCATTCTCAGCGGAGGATTTGTCTTTCTATGCGTGCTTTGCATGGTACTTGCATTGATCTCGTTAATCATATTCTCTCCCGAGATACTGCCTCCTTTTCTTCAAAATTATCAAATTTAAGTGATCCTTAACCTGTAACTTGCCAATCCATCTTCTCTCGGTTATGCTTGCGCGTGGGAGTGGTTAGGTCCCGGTGGGCTTCCTGGTCTTCAAAACCTGTGGCGGGTCGCGTTGCGGGTCGCGGTGGGTTCGACTCCCATCCACTCCCGCTCTATTTTGAAAACCCTAAAGGTCTGTTCATTTATTTGTGGCCTCGAGCCACAAGAGACCTTTAGGGTTTCTTGCAAGGAGAACAATGTCATTTCCAGAAACCGAAGTGTTTACAAGTTTCGTCTCGCGCATCTTTCGCGTTGATGATGTGACCAGCGAAGACCCGCGCAAGGGATTCTTCCTGCGTTATCGCGGGCATTTGATCGGCGATGATTCCGCACAGGCCTACGACCAGCTGGCTGAATCATTAAGACAATACAATGCCATGCCCCTCTTTCGAATTGAAGATGAACGCCAGGTCATTTATATTGCGCCGCTGCAACCCGAACCCCCAAAGGATAAAGTTTCCACAAACGTCATTCTTTTTGTATTGACCGTTTTCAGCGTAATGCTGGCTGGGGCGCAACCGGAAGGCCCCATTCCCAATGACTTTGCGGGACAGTTGCTTGCGCTTGCCAAAAGTATTTTTACAGGCTGGCCCTTTGCACTAAGCCTGCTTGGGATTCTGGTTTCGCATGAACTGGGTCACTATTTCATGAGCCGCTACCACAAGACGCCCGCTACCTTGCCCTATTTCATCCCCTTTCCTTTAAGTCCATTGGGGACGATGGGTGCAGCGATCATCATGCGCGGGATTCCAAAAAACAAGCGTATCCTGTTTGATATTGGCATTGCCGGCCCCATAGCAGGGCTGATCGTCGCCATCCCTGTTTTATTTTACGGGCTGTCTCTT
>JAEURE010000108.1 GCA_016789485.1 Anaerolineales bacterium
CAAATGGAACTTTCGTCTTTAGCATTACCCATCCCGCTTTCAACAATGCCTCCGCCGCGCATGTGATGGAAGAAATAGACGACAACGGCGAGATCAAAATCACTTATTCCATAAAAGTATCCCGCTACATGAATCCCTATCACCAGCGTGGACTTGCTTTATACAGCCAGCCCAAACCCCAGGTGTATTTCGAGCGGCCGCTTCAATATTATCTCAACCTGGGTTTTAATAATGGATTCGTTCTCGATGGTTTCGAAGAACGTGCCTTCCCGCCCGATGCAGCACAAACCAGTCCGCTTGGCTGGGGCGGGAAATTCAGCGAACTTCCGCCAGTTATAGTCGCACGGATGCGGTTGCGAAACGACATTTCATGAACACGTCCATCTACCTTCACATTCCATTCTGCAAACATCGCTGCGCCTACTGCGACTTCAACACCTACGCAGGTCAGGAAGATTCGATTCCCGCTTATGTCAATGCGCTGATTCGGGAGATTGAATTTGTTGGACACCGCGCCGGGCAGACGAATATCCACACCGTTTTCTTTGGCGGCGGAACTCCTTCGCTTCTTTCCGCCCTGCAATTTGACTCCATACTAAAGGCATTGTATTCCGCCTTCACAGTCACCGCCGACGCGGAGATCAGCATCGAAGCCAACCCTGGCACGATCTCACCTGAAAAATTAAATGCAATTCGCAAATCTGGAATCAACCGCATCAGTTTCGGCGTGCAATCTGCCAATACTGAAGAATTGCGCATGCTCGAACGTATCCATGATTTTTTCACCGTCATCGAAGCCGTATCCACCGCTCGAAAAGCAGGTTTCGACAACCTCAACCTAGACCTGATATACGGCCTCCCCGAGCAAACGCTTGCATCGTGGCAAACCACCCTTCACCGCATTGTTGATCTCCATCCAGAACATATCTCTGCTTACGCTCTCACGCTCGAACACGGCACTCCTTTCGGGCGTTGGTCCTCCAAAGGACTGCTTCCTCTCCCCGACCCAGACCTGGCTGCCGAAATGTACGAATACGCGGAAGAGTTTCTGGAAAGCAATGGGTATGTGCACTATGAAATTTCGAACTGGGCAAAAGATATAAATCAGCTTTCAGCTAACAGCACTCAGCCATCATATGCCTGTCGTCATAATCTCCAATACTGGCATTCCCTCCCCTATCTTGCTTTCGGCGCAGGTGCCCACGGATACGCCAACGGCTACCGCTACTCAAACGCCCTGCGGATCAAAACCTACATTGAACGCCTACTTCATCCTTCATCATTCACCCCTCATCCTTTCCCTCTTTCCCCTGCCACCGTCAACCAGCACAAGCAAACGCTTCAGGATGATATGTCCGAATACATGCTGAATAATCTCAGACTAACGAATGCCGGGGTTGCAGACTCAGATTTCAGATTAAGATTCGGAAGCGGGCTTTTGGATGTCTATCCCAGGGAAATTGATGAGCTTGTCAAAAATGGGCTGCTTGAAATCAAAACCTCCGAAGTCTTGGAGACTTCGGAGGTTTATAGGCTTACCAAACGCGGAAGACTATTGGGAAATCAAGTCTTCATGCGGTTTGTCTAATTACTTCTTCTTTGCAACTTTCTTGGCCGCCTTCTTAACAACCTTCTTGGCTGCAACTTTCTTGACAGCGGCTTTCTTAGCAGCGGGCTTCTTGGCAACGACGGGGCGATGCTTGAGTGCTGCATGAGCTGCGGCCAAGCGAGCGATCGGCACGCGGAAGGGAGAGCAGGAAACGTAGTTGTTGCCGATCATGTGACACCATTCGATGGAGTCAGGATCGCCGCCATGCTCACCGCAGATGCCCACTTCGAGGTTCGGGCGGGTCTTGCGGCCTTCGGAGATCGCCCATTGCATGAGAGTGCCAACGCCGTGGCGGTCAATTGTCTGGAAGGGGTTCTTCAAAAGAATGCCCTGCTCCTGGTAGGTGATGAGGAAGTTGCGCTCGGCGTCATCGCGTGAATAGCCGTACGTCATTTGGGTAAGATCATTCGTGCCAAAGGAGAAGAACTCGGCGTTTCGAGCCACGTCAGCAGCTGTGATAGCCGCGCGGGGGATTTCGATCATGGAACCAAATTTGTATTCAAATTTGATCTTCTTTTCGCCCATGACTGCGGCGGCGATGCGCTCGAGGCGGGGCTGGATCCAATCCAATTCCTTGACAGTACCTGTGAGCGGGATCATGACTTCGGGCTTCACGACAATTCCGCGCAGGGTGCAGTCAGCGGCGGCTTCAAAAATGGCACGGACTTGCATCTCCACGATCTCAGGCATGACGATGCTCAAGCGAACACCACGCAGACCCATCATGGGGTTGGATTCGTGCATGCCCTTGACGGACTCAAGCAGATCTTCCTTGGCTTTCAAACCAACAGTCTCACCCTTGACGCGCATGGTCACTACTTCTTCGAGAAGCTTTTCTTCATCGGGCATGAACTCATGCAACGGCGGGTCGATCAAGCGGATAATAACGGGATAACCGTCCATCGCTTCAAAGAGACCGTCAAAGTCCTTGCGCTGGCTGGGCAGCAACCTGTTCAGAGCAGAGGTACGTCCCTCGGACGAATCAGCAAGGATCATTTCCTGAACGATTGGAAGGCGCTCGGGCTCAAAGAACATGTGCTCGGTTCGGCACAGACCGATACCCACAGCTCCATAGGAGCGGGCGCGGCGAGCATCTTTTGGATAATCCGCATTTGCCCACACCTGCAAACCGCGTGTCGGCCAGCCCTTTGGAGCAGAGCGAATATCTTTGCGGGCGCAAATTTCATCTGCCCACTTGAGCAAAGTCATTAACTCAACCTGTTCCTCGATCGAAGGAATGGTTACGGGAATTTTACCGACATAAATGCTGCCAGTGGTTCCGTCTACAGAGATCCATTCGCCTTCTTTTACGACAGTTTCACCGACGTTCATCAAACGCTTTTCAAGATCGATCTTTATAGCAGAGGCACCCACCACACATGGGATACCGAATTGGCGGGCAACGACTGCCGCGTGTGACGTGGCGCCGCCTTCACTGGTCAACACACCTTTGGAGGCGATCATGCCATGCACATCATCAGGCTTGGTGAAAGGACGCACCATGATGGTATCCTGCTTGCCTTCCTTTGCCATCTTCTCAGCCATATCAGCATCAAAATAGATCTGACCGACAGCGGCACCGGGCGAGGCATTCACGCCTTTGGCAATCAGCTTGCCTGATTTTTCAGCATTTGTCTTGGCTTCATTATCGAACTGCGGATGTAAAAGTGTGTCCACGTTTTCGGGGGTCACACGTTCCACCGCTTCATCCTTTGTGATCAGACCTTCACTCGCCATATCCACTGCCATTTTGACAGCAGCCTGAGCGGTACGCTTGCCGTTGCGGGTCTGGAGCATCCATAATTTGCCGCGCTCAATGGTAAATTCAACATCCTGCATATCCTTGTAATGCTTTTCAAGGCGGGCAGCGATCTTCATGAATTCACCGTATGCTTTGGGCATACGATCCTTCAATGTTTCTATCGGGCTCGTATTGCGAATACCTGCCACCACATCTTCCCCCTGGGCATTGAACAGGAATTCACCCATCATCTTCTTATCGCCTGTGGAAGGGTTGCGGGTGAAAGCCACACCAGTAGCTGAGTCATCACCCATGTTGCCAAATGCCATCGTCTGGATATTTACAGCTGTTCCCAGCGTATGGGAGATACCGGTGGCATTACGATAGTCAATGGCGCGTTTGCCATTCCAGGATTTGAACACCGCTTCGGTGGCCAGTTCCAATTGCTTGTAAGGATCCTGTGGAAAATCAAATCCCTTCTCTTTTCGAATGACTGCCTTGAAAGCTTCAACCATTGCCTTCCAGTCGTCGGCGTTCATTTCAGTATCAAGCTTATATCCTTTTTTGTGCTTGTATTCATGAAGCGGCTGTTCAAAAGACTCATCTGGAATGCCGAGCACCACGGAACCAAACATTTCCACCAAACGGCGGTACGAGTCGTACACAAAACGCTCATTACCGGTCAGCTTAACCATGCCCGCAGCGGTCACATCGGTAAGCCCCAGATTTAGGACCGTATCCATCATGCCCGGCATGGAGAACTTCGCGCCTGAGCGACAGGAAACCAAAAGGGGATTCTTGGGGTCACCGAATTTCTTACCTGTCTTATTTTCAACTGCTTTCAACGCTTTTAATTCTTGCTCCCACAAACCCTTGGGAAATTTCCCCGATTTCTGATACGCATTACACGCCTCAGTCGTGACTGTAAAAAACGGTGGTACTGGAACTCCTGCTCGTGTCATATCCAACAAACCCGAACCTTTGCCGCCCACGAGTGCTTTTACCGCATCCCATGAACCACCAGCAACCTTTTCAGCCTCTTTTACTTCATTAAAGAGATAGACCCATTTGGTCATTTCAGCCTCCTATAAGGATTAAATTTTTTTATATTTAAATCTTTCGATTGTGAAATATTTTACCAAAAACACTCTAATTTACACATGACAAATATCACCAGATAATCTGACGTCAATCCGCATATCAAGCTGTAAATACATTGCAAAGTATATTACGACGGTATTAGGTGATAATAGGCTCAAGGTAAAAACTATGACGACAAAAATCCTTGTAATTGATGACGATATAGCCATCACAGAGTTAATGAGTATGCTGCTCAAAACCCATGGTTTTGATGTAATCACCACCAACAGCGGCGCTGATGGAATTAAGTTCGCGCGGGAACATCTCCCCAATGTTGTACTCCTGGACTTGATGATGCCCGAGGTGGACGGCTGGCAGGTAGCCAAATCGATCCGCGCATTCAGCAATGTCCCCATTCTGATCCTTTCAGCTATCAACGATCCACGCATGGTCGCCAGTGTCTTGGACGCAGGCGCTGACGATTTCCTCGTCAAGCCCGTGCCCAGCGGTGTTCTGGTTGCCCACATTAGGAAGATGGTACGGCGGACAGGTTCACTGGACCGATCCAAGCTAAAAAAAACTGATGCACTTTCCAATAACACCCAACCGCTTCCGTTCTGACCATCAGCCTGATTCTGATTAAAAAAATGTCCGCCACCTTCGCAAAAGTGGCGGACATTTTTTTATTTCATTTCAACTTCTTCAAAGCCTCAGCTGTTTCCTTCGGAAATTCCATCATCGGCATGTGACCTGCTTTCTTCAGCTTGATCAACCGTGCCGCAGGCAAAACGGACTTTATTTCCTTCGCCCGATCAATCGGAATCAGCGCATCGGCATCTCCATGAATAAGCAATACAGGAAAGTTGAACTCAGGCAAAACGGATGTGAAATCCTCCCGCTCCGCCATTGCCTTCAATGCGCCAATAACTCCTGCCTTGCTCTGTGCCTTCATCAAAAGGTTCGCAAATTCCTGCACTTTTTCATTCGCCGAGAGTTTTGGCGTCATGGATTCCGCCACAACATCCACCCCTTTTTCTAAAACATCCTTTGCCGTTTTGTAGCGCCCAGCTTTCTGTTCGGGCGCATCAGCCCTCACCTGTGAAGAGACGAGTGCCAATCCGTTCACACGGTCTGGATATTCCTTGGCAAAAGCCAGGGCTACATATCCCCCCATTGAATGCCCTGCAAAGAAGGCTTTTTCCACGCCAAGAAAATCAAGCAAACCGGCAATGTCATTTGCAACATCCAGCATTGTGTAAGGGGTATCCACGGTGGACGATTCGCCGAATCCACGCAAGTCAGGGATGATCAGGTCAAAGTCGCTTTCGAGCAGGGGAGCTATGGAATCCCAAATGGACAGGTCAAGGGGAAATCCATGAATTAAGACCAGCGGAGTGCCTGTTCCGTGGCGCTCGTAAGACAAGTTTATGTTGTTTTCTGACGGATTTTTCATTTTACATTCCTCTTTCTTTATCTACTTCCATTTGACTTCCACTTTCAATTTGCTGCCCAATTTTGATTTATAAAAAATATACCCATTGTCACGCCCGAATTCATAGACGCGGCGGGTGATGTCCACATCTGCCTTGCAATATTCAGCAACCTTATCCAGTTCGCCATTACGAAACCACTCTACTGATTGTACACCGTCCGCAGTTTTGGCAGTACCGAGCGTGGCACTGGCAATGGTATCAAGGCTGATGCGAAATCCTAGAATCTTTTGCAGATCGAGGAGCATGTCAAGGGTCGGGATGGAGGCGAAGCGCGTCTCAGGTGAATACGGCTGAAGAACACGATAATCAAATCCTATTAAATTGAATCCGATAACCTTCGTTGCGGATTTTAATTCAGCGATCAATGCAGGCACATCCTGCTCCCAATAAACAGAAAAATCATTCTTCTGTGTGGACCAGGTGACGCCGCAGGCAACAAGCAGTTTGGATACATTTTCGTAGCCGCCAACATCTTGAAACAAATTTTGCGACTCAAGGTCAAAGAATACATAGTTCATACGTCACCTGTAAATCCTTTCTCAATTTCAGCGCGAGCAAATGACAAAGCCTGTTCCCTGCTCTCGATCTTTCCAGCAGCCTGATTCTCTCGGATGGATTCCAACAATTGGCCAATTACAGGACCAGGTGCAAGACTCAATTCTTTCATCAGGTCGTGTCCATCTATCAGACGCGGCGGAGCAACCACCTCTTCGGGACGCTCCCAATAATTCTCAAGGAGGATGCGTGCAACATCAAGATAAGCCGTCCACGTTTCAAGTGTGAGTTCGTTGGCAGAAGTGCCGCGCAGATCCGCAAGCCCAAGCAAAATAAGATCAATACCTGCCTTGCCGCTATCACGAAAGAAACGATATATGGCCTTTCGCGACGGGGTTTGCTTATCATTTAACAAGCGGGTGCCAAAAAAATGAATCCGCATGTGATGTTTGACAATGGCATGAATTCGTTCCACTTCATCATTGCTAAGGTTGAAGGAGCGCGCCCGCTCGGCGGCAATTTCAGCACCTTGCACGTCATGATCGAAAAAGCGGATGCGCCCCGTTGCATCGATCGTCTTTGTGTCCGGCTTGCAAACATCATGATACAGCGCGGCAAAAAAAAGCAGTGCGCGATGAGAGCGGTCGATATTAAGCGGCTGGGCGAAATGCCGGGCGATCTGCTCACGGAAACGTCCGAGACGCAAACCAAGCAGGCCTGTAAACATGTCGTTCGTTTTGTCCGCATCGTATCCGACGCGCAAGCCTGAGATGACCTGATCGAGATAATCCAAAACTGAAAGAGTGTGAGTCCATACATCATGGATGTGCGGCAGGGATTGCTCCACGCCCTTCATTTTGACCAGCTCAGGCATTAAGTGCGAAAGCACACCGAGCATTTCCAAGGCGCGGATGGAGGCATCCGCTTTGGGTCCTTGCAGGATTTTGAAGACCTCGTCTCGCAGGCGCTCGGGAGAGATGCGCCCAAGTTGATCAGCAGCTTCTTTCATCCATCCGCGGGTGGGCTTGTCGATGGTGAAACCAAAAGCAGCAGCTTGACGCACTGCGCGCAAAATGCGGACTGGGTCATCAGACATTGCAGTTGAAGAACAAGCGCGGATGAGTTTGGCACGAAGATCCTTTGCCCCGTCAAGCGGGTCAAGGATGGTGTTATCGCGCAAATTGTATGCCATTGCATTGATCGTGAAATCGCGGGCGCGCAAATCTTCCTCCAGAGTGGCGCCGCGATAGGTGGCAAAATCAAGGAAGGTGTGCGTGCCATCTTCATTGGTTAGCACAATTCGACCCGTGTCGCGCTCGTCATCCAGGGGAAGGAAATCAGCGCCAAGTGCGTTGGCAACTTTTCGAGCGAGGGAAATGCCATTCGCCGGCAAAGCAAAATCAAAGTCGGGTGAGAAGCGGGAAGTTAAAAGATCACGCACCGCGCCGCCGACAAGATAAATTTCCTGCTCAGGGAGCAGGGCTTCTCTTATCCTATCGATTAAAGGCGGCAACTTAAATGGAAGTGACATAAAAATGATCTCTGGCTTTTCTTTATAACGGCTGGACAATGAGGCGCGCAATGCCTGTTCTGGCGTGCCGCCCTGTGCGATCACGCGTCCGCGCACAAGAGCCACCCAACGACCAGCATACAGCGAGTTTTGTTTTTTGGAATTGGCAGTCTCTTCGTTCATTTTATC
>JAEURE010000109.1 GCA_016789485.1 Anaerolineales bacterium
GCCACCATCTTTGAAAAGTTCGGTCAACTTGGCAGGGCTGACCTGCACTCCAGCGGCAAGACCAAGTTCAAAGGCGGCGGACCTGGCCTTGGTCTGCCCATCACCCGCGGCATCATCGAAGCGCACGGCGGCACCATCTGGGTTGAATCCGATGGCTATGACGAAGTAAAATTGAACGGCTCCACCTTTCACATCCTACTGCCTACACGCACCGAGCCAACCGACCCCAGCATGACCAAATACTTTGGTCAATTTGAAGTAGATAACAAAGAACCAGAAACGGACCCCAGTGGCAAAGAAGATACCCCAACCAACCAATCCGCCGCGTGAACGCGCCTTCCTTGTCGGCGCAGAGATCCACGGCAAAAAACAGATCCTCTCCCTTGAAGACTCACTTGCTGAACTGGCATTGCTTGCAGATACCGCAGGTGTGGATGTTGTCGGTGAACTCACCCAAAAACTGCATACCCCCAACCTGTCAACCTACATTGGGCCTGGCAAGGTGGAGGAGCTAAAAGCGCTCGCCGAAGAGACACTCTGCGAAGTGGTCATCTTCGATGATGAACTCTCTCCACGCCACCAGCGCGAGCTGGAAAAAGCGCTCGGCAAAACCATCCGCGTCATTGACCGTACCGCGCTCATCCTCGATATCTTTGCACAGCACGCCCACACCAAGGAAGGCATGCTGCAAGTGGAATTGGCGCAATACGAATACAACCTTCCGCGCCTCACCCGCGCCTGGACGCATCTCGAGCGTCAGGCAGGCGGTGGCGGTGGGCGCTCAGGCTCCTCGGGCGGTGTTGGGCTGCGCGGTCCCGGCGAAACACAGCTTGAAGTAGACCGTCGTTCCATCCGCACCCGCATCTCTCACATCAAGAGTGAGCTGGAAAAAGTGGAAGCGCATCGGCTGCGGTATCGCGCACAGCGCAAACGCTCACGCATCCCCACGGTTGCGCTGGTTGGTTATACCAACGCTGGTAAATCCACTCTGCTTAACCGTCTCGCCAAGGCGGATGTATACGCCGCCGACCAACTCTTTGCAACCCTCGACCCCACCACGCGCCGTGTCCAACTCCCCGGTGATGAATTAGCCCTTATCACCGATACGGTCGGCTTCATTCAAAAGCTGCCAACGGCTCTCATCGCCGCCTTTCATGCCACACTGGAAGAGATCGCCGAAGCCGATTTGCTCCTGCATGTTGTGGACATTTCCCACCCCAACGCGCTCGGTCAATTCCAGGCGGTGCAGGAAACGCTTGATGAGATTGACGCGAGTCACATCCCCATGATCACCGCGTTGAACAAGTCGGACTTGCTGAAGAACCCTGAAAACGCCCGTGAGATCCTCAAGGAGTTCCCAAAATCAATTTCCATCTCCGCCATGACGGGCATTGGCATCCCTGACCTGCTCCACTTGATGCGCGAGGAACTATTCGAAGCCTACTCCCCCATTCACGTCCGCCTGCCATACAAACAAGGCGCGCTGATCTCCCTTTTCCATGAGCTGGGACAAGTGGAGCGTGTGGAACATGAACGCGGCGGCGTGGTTATGCATGGACGCATCCCCGGCAGGCTGCTCGCCCAGTTTTCACCCTGGCATGCAAAGGCCGATCACACCCCGGAAGAGATGGAAGAAACTGGCATGGAGGAAGCATGATCTCAAAATTACTGGACCGCATGTCTGAATATCTGGCGCACCGCAAAGGCTTGCTGCCCATCATCGGCATGATCCTTGTGGTCATCAATTTGGCAGTGCAGTTCATTTTCCCGAACAGTCCGCTGGCACTCAGCAACATCTTTCTGCACTTCGGTCTGCTCATTGCGATCTTTGGAATCATGCTTTCACGCGCGCTGTAATTCTATAGATTACTCCGCAACGCTCTCCTGCTCATGGCTTCCACCATTGTCGGCAAAACATTCCTAAACCAATATCATGTTGAAGAGTTTGTTGCACACACACCACTGGGCGAACTGTACCGCGCCACGGACGAGCGCAGCCACAGGCCGCTTAGACTCACCCTTCTTCCCAAATCCCTCAGCGACAATATCGAAGCATTAAAGGCGTTGGAAGCTGAATCAAAAAAGCTTCACGTCATTTCACATCCAAACCTGATCAAGTTGCTGGGGCTGTATCAAACTCCCACACTTGCCTTTTTACTGGAGGAATGGGTTGACGGCCCATCCCTGCAAGCCATTCTGGAAAACACTCCAGTCGGGGTTGATGAAGCGCTGGTCTATGCCAGGGCACTATGCAGCGCGCTTGAGGCACTGCATAAACAAGGATATTTACATCTCAACCTCGCGCCTGAATTGATCCGCATCGACAAAAAAGGGGAGATACTGCTCGGCGGCATTGCGTATGCACAGGCGGTAAACAAGCCGCATCATAATGATTCGATTAAATACCCGCAGTTATATTGCTCCCCTGAACAAATTCAAAACCAGCGCCTCACCAATGCAGCAGACATCTACGCACTCTCTGTCATGCTCTACGAACTGGTCACAGGCGTATGGGTCAACGGAAAACGCGCGCCTAAAACCAGCGAAGCAATTGCCAGGGCGCATCTTGAGATCACCCCGCCTGCGCCGATCACACTTAACAAACAGATCCCAGATCATTTTTCACGCATGCTGCTTTGGGCACTTCGCAAGAAACCCGAAGACCGTTTGAAGAACACGACCGAGCTGCTTTCATCTCTTGCGCTTGCCGCCCATGTTTCCGTGGATTCAGTTCCGCTTCACATCACCCCGACAGCTGCTCCTGTCACATCTGCTGTTCTTGGCGAATGGCAATTTCTGCCGCCGCCCAAGCCAAATATTCTCACAGCAGATACCCCGCCCCTGGAAGACCGCCTGGCAAATGTTGCGTCGCCCAAAAAGAAGAGATCAAACATCGGCGTATTGCCGCTTTTCGTCCTTATTTTGATTGCCGGCTTTCTATCTCTTTTTTGGTTCGTACGCCCCGTAGAAATACCCATCGCCACGCCAGTACAATTTACTCCCTTCGCCGCTGACTATACTCCCCCGCCCACATTCACACCACAGCCCAAACCCACCGATCCGCATGGCGGACGCATCGCCTTCACCTGCACCCGCGGCGACTACAACCAACTCTGTATGATCAACCGCGATGGAAGCGGACTCACTCAATTAACCGACATGAATGCCAGCAATTATTATCCCGTCTTTACGCCAGAGGGAAGTTCGCTCCTCTTTTCGTCGAATCGCAACGGAGCATTCGACCTTTATCGATTGGTATTCAGCGAGAAGCAGATATTCCAGATCACGCAGAACATCGGTAATGTTGTTTCACCCGACTACTCACCCGATGGCCGCAGAATTGTCTTTGTGAATCGCGTCGGCGAAGGGCCGGCGTCCATTTGGATGGTGAACGCAGACGGGTTAAATCCGCGGCTGGTGTATACGGGCGTAAACAATATTGTGGCCGCGGCGTGGTCGCCAAATGGTGAAAGGATTGCATATGCAATGTCCGTGGGAATTCCGCAGGAATACGAGATCTTCACCATGAATACGGAGGGTAGAGATCACGTGCGCATTTCACAGGGACTGCAAGGAATTGGCGGCAGTATAGACTGGTCACCCGATGGAAACTCCTTATTGATCTACGC
Organism: Anaerolineales bacterium; assembly: GCA_016789485.1. Lineage (GTDB taxonomy): Bacteria > Chloroflexota > Anaerolineae > Anaerolineales > Villigracilaceae > Villigracilis. The sequence goes on from JAEURE010000109.1 coordinate 3,630, forward strand.
GGGCGCTTTTGGCGACAAGGATATTTTCAAATTGGATGCCATATCGGGCAGCGCAACCCAACTCACTGACGGCGGAAACAACGCGGGCGCATCCTATTCGCCAGATGGACTGTATATCGTCTTCAATTCCCTGCGAAATGATGATCAGGCAGACCTGTATATCATGCGCGCAGACGGGACAAACCAGGTCCAATTGACCAATCACCCTGAACCAGACTGGGGTCCGCAGTGGGTGCAATAGCTTCCAGCCAATGATCCTGCTGGATGGCTGCGATCAATTCACAGAAGAGAACGAGGCGTTTCGTCAGTCTTGAAACGGTCATAACATTTTTGATGTCAGACGGGGTGTGCAAGTTATTTTATGAATTGCACGGGGAGATTGAATAACAAATCATTAACAAAAAAAGTACATTTCGCATGACTTAAAACCTTTACATGCAGGGCATTTAATGTATTATTGAAACATCAATGGCGTTTTTCGCGGCTCGTCCACCGCGGGAGGCGCTGTTCATCTTTAATCCACAAAACGAAAGGTAGTTATATGAATGTCCAAGCAGCCAAGTTCCTATCTGTCTTCTAAGTTGGAGGGTCGCCTGAAAGCCGACAAAAGCGGAAACAGCATTTTCGCCATCGAACCCATTAAAAAGGGCGAGTTGATTGCTGTTTTCGGCGGCGTTGTATATGAATGGGAGACCTTTATCCACCTACCCGAACGTGAGCGCATGTTGTGCATCCAGGTTGAAGATCGTCATTTCCTGGTGCCGCGCCCCATTGGTAAGGGAGATTATGTCAATCACTCGTGCAATCCAAATGCAGGTCTTTCGGGCCAGATTGGACTCGTTGCAATGCGAGACATTAAAATCGGCGAGGAAGTTTGTTTTGACTATGCCATGAGCGACACAATGGCATACGATGAATTTGATTGTTTATGCGGCGCATCCACCTGCCGCGGCAAGGTCGGCGGCAATGACTGGCAGCGTCCTGAACTTCAGAAACGTTATGCAGGTTACTTTGCACCGCACGTCCAGCGCAAGATCGATGCGCAGCGCGCTTTTGAGCGTGCCATGCGCAAAGCACCAAAATTTGCGCCGTCCATCAAAGCCCCTGTTTACGAATAAGACAAAAAACAGCCTCGCGAAATCGCGAGGCTGTTTTGAAACATAAATAAAGAGAATAGAGCCGAACGGGTCAAAACATGGTATTGATATATAATATCAATACCACAACTTAAGATGCCAAAAGCTACCCTTGACTTTTTTATCCCGGAAGACAGAAGACAGGCTTTGTTAAAAGGGGAGACGCTGCCGGCTCGTTCGCGTGGGGCGGTCTTGTTTGCGGATCTATCTGGATTTACAAAATTAACCAGCGAATTGACCATGCGGTTTGGTCCACAAAGGGGGGCAGAGGAACTCACGCGCCATCTTGACCCAATCTACACAGAATTAATAGGGACGATCCACAATTACGGCGGGAGCGTAATCGACATCAGCGGCGACGGGCTCACCTGCTGGTTTGGTCATGACAATGGTGACAGAGCCGTGTCTTGTGCAGCCATTATGCAGAAGACCATGAAACACTATGAAAAGATAAGCATTTCTTCGGCGCATTCATCTTCTCTCGGGATAAAGATAGCCATCTCGGTTGGGTCTGTGCAACGATTTCTTGTCGGCGATCCAAATATTCAGCTTTTGGAAGCGCTGGCTGGGCGTGAGTTGTTGCGGGTGGTCAAGGCACAGGAACAGATCCATAGAGGGGAAATCGCGATTTATGATGAAGTTTTTCAGGAAATCAAAGGGCGGATTCAAAACGCAGCATGGAGGCAGGCTGAAGACGGGGAGCCATTTGCCGTCATTGAAGATATTTCCGAGTTAGCTGCCCCGCATCCATGGCCGGCTGCTCAAAGCTTGGATATCGAGGTTGCCAAACATTGGGTATTCAGGCCGATTTACGAAAGAATCGAGGGGGGAGAATTCGATTTTCTTACGGAATTCAGGCTGGCAGTGCCAATGTTCGTTAAATTCAGCGGCATTGACTATGATCAAGATGAGTTTGCCGAACAAAAACTTGACCAGTTTATTCGACGCGTTCAGGATATTCTTTCAAGATACGAGGGGTACCTATGCAACTTAACCATCGGCGATAAAGGAAGTAATTTATATATTGTATTTGGCGCACCCATCGCCCACGAAGACAGCATCAACCGCGCGTTGGCGGCTGCTCTGCGCATAAAAACGGAGGTCGAAGACCTTGGATTTATTGACGAAATTCAAGTGGGATTGACTCACGGACCCGTTTGGGCGGGCGCCCATGGCGGGCAAATGGCACGAACCTACAGCGCAATCGGCGCTGAGGTAAACCTTGCGGCAAGGTTAATGAGTCACGCCAAGCCCGGTCAGATATTGGTGTCTCCTCATGTTGCGGAGCTGGCGTCCAATTACACGTTCATGCAATTATCCCCAATTGGTTTCAAAGGCATAGAAAAACCCATGTCTCCGTCCCTGCTTATCGGCAGGGAAAAAGCACACCTTGCAGACTCTCCAAAAAGCGTTATTTTGGGCCGCGAGAACGAAAGAAAAATACTCACAAAAAAACTGCAGGAAGTGCTTAATTCAGCAGAAACGATCGGGACAGTGGTCATCGAAGGAGAGGCGGGCATTGGAAAATCGCGCCTGTTATCATTTTTCTCCGAGCAGGCAGTGGAAAATGGCATAAGGATTTTAGCGGGTCAGGCTGACCCGGTGGAAATAACAACCCAATATTTTTCGATCAAATCGATCCTGGAAGTTTTGTTCGAGGTTTCAGAACTCGACAACCAGGAGTTGTACCAAAATAAAATCCTGTCTGCCCTTCAAAGCGACGAATTCCTCTTGAACCGCGCGCCATTATTAAACGATATCCTGGCTTCAAGCTGGCCAGATAATGAATTGACCCGCCAAATGAGCGGGGAAGCACGGGCAACAAGCACTCGCGAGTTGCTCTTGCGTATCTTAAAAAACGAATTGGTTAAAGGCGATCCATCCGCCCCATCCATACTTCTTTTCGATGACGCGCATTGGATGGATGCTGCGACATGGACATTGCTGGGATATATCAACCGCGAGTTACCCTCCGTTCTGCTGGTCGTTGCAACCCGTCCGATCACAAAGGAAGAAACATCCCTACAAACTACGGATGAATTCAAACGCATCCTTGCAAACCCCGCTACTTTGCACATCCATCTCAACAGCCTTTCTCCTGAAGACACAACCGAATTGGTCTCAAGAAAACTTGGCGTCAAGCACATCCCCGAGTCTGTATTGGAATTTATTCAGGCAAGAGCGCAGGGAAACCCTTTCTTTTCGGAGGAAATCGCTTATGCATTGCGAGATTCGCGGATCATCAATATTCAAAACGATATGGTCTTGCTCGAGCACACTGCCGAAGAGTTGGCAAAAATCGATTTCCCGGAAACAGTTCAAGGCGTGATCACGAGGCGGGTTGACCGCCTGCCGGCGCCTCATCAATTAACCCTCAAGGTGGCCAGCGTCATCGGCAGAATCTTCATCCTGAACATGCTCGCCAATATCCACCCGGCAAAAGTCGAAAAGAATACACTCGAAGGATATTTGCAAAACCTGACAACGCAGGGTATTACAGACCTGGAATCGCCGGACCCGGAACTTACTTATTTATTCAAACATGTGATCTTTCAGGAAGTCATTTACAGCTTGATGACGTTTAGCCAGCGAAAGCAGCTCCATTGTGCGATCGCTGAATGGTACGAGAAAAATTATGCAGATGATCTTACACCGTATTATTCCCGCCTTGCCTATCACTGGTTGAAAGGCGAATCAAATTCAAGGGCGATCTACTTTCTCGAAAAATCTGCAGAACAGTCCTTGAAGCTGTATTCAAACGAGGATGTAATCCATTTCATCACAACCGCTTTTGGTTTGGAACAGGCAAATGAAAGGAATAATTCGCCCGAAAAGGTACTCCAGCATGCACACTGGGAGCGAATACTAGGCACTGCCTATTTCAGGCTTGGAAAGTTGAATGAAGCAGAGGCGCACTTAACAAAGGCGCTCAAACTTCTGGGAAGCCCGCCACCTGCAAATACATGGACAGCTATTGTTTTATTTGCAAAAGAACTGGTGAAACAAATCTTTCACCGCACGTTTCCGTCCATTCTGGGAAGGAAATTGCCAGACAGCCGACAGAAGGTTGAAGAGGAAGTGGCGCGGAATGAGATCGAGAATATTTTTTATTATGCACAAAATACGACCCTGCTTGCCTGGAGCATGCTGCGCAGGTTGAATCTTGCAGAACGGGTGGGGATGCCCGACCTGATCACTGAAGGCTACGGAAATTTGCAAATGATCTCCGGACTGGCAAAGTTCGACGGAGCTTACCAAATGTACAAAAAACTGGGGGAAAATA
>JAEURE010000010.1 GCA_016789485.1 Anaerolineales bacterium
GGAACTTATGAAACGCATCGCTCTGCTTACAGGGTTTATATCCATTATCTTAATGGCGTGTAGTCGTTCTACGGCTGTTGTTTTGCCAACTGTCCCTATTCCAACTTCAACAAATATCCCTGTCGCTCCCAGCATAACCCCCACTCCACCACCCATACGGGTGAAATTGACGGTCATCAATGAATTGATTAACTGTCGAAAGTGCCCGGGGACGGTATATCAACTTGTCAATGAATTTTCTCAGGGACAAATCCTGACTGCCGTTGGACGCAACGAAGCATTTACCTGGTGGTATATTCAGGACCCCGGCAAGCCCGGTGGTTTCTGTTGGGTTTCAGCAGACGTGACTCAGCCGCAGTCGCCAACCAGCGAGCTGCAAGTTGCGCAGCCTCCATTTGTCAACATTACCAAGGTTGAACTGCGTGTCGAACCAAATCGCATTGTTGTTGGCTGTGGACAATTCCCACAAACTGTTTTCTTTGAAGCGAAAATTACCGCTGATGGACCAACCCTGTTGAAGTGGCGCTGGGAAGTTAGTACCGGTGTTTCATCGAATGAAGGAGCAATGGTCTATGAAGAGGCCGGCACACAAATCATCAACGAGTATTACCAAATTAACGCACCCGGCGATTACTGGGTAAAACTCGTGATCCTTGCTCCAAGCGAACAAGTTGACCAGGTGACCTTTCCCGTCACCTGCACTCCCTAAGAAGTACAAAACCGCCTCATTCCTTGCGGCGGTTAATTAAGCAAATGAAATTTTATCTACATGTTAACGGGATTCAATAAAATAAACTGTAGCCAAACTAGTGGGCCCGGCAGGATTCGAACCTGCGACCAAGCGATTATGAGTCGCCTGCGCTAACCGCTGCGCCACGGGCCCTAAAACGATTAGCGATTAGCAGGTAGCGTTACTACAAAATTTGCAAAACGCTAATCGCTAACCGCTAAACAGAGCGGGAGATGGGATTCGAACCCACGAATATCAGCTTGGAAGGCTGATGCCTTACCACTTGGCGACTCCCGCGAGAACCCGATTTTACTGTGATGCCCCAAGTCAGTCAAGCACCTTGACCGCCCCCCTACATTACAGTAAAATACCACCCGCACAAAAAACGCTTCCGTAGCTCAGTGGATTAGAGCGCTTGCTTGCGGAGCAATAGGTCGCAGGTTCGAGTCCTGCCGGGAGCACCATAACAAAAGAAGCGGATATATCCGCTTCTTTTGTTTATAATGGATGACTATGACAAAGAAAAAACCACATATCTTACTAACAAACGACGATGGCATCCGTTCCCCGGGTCTATGGGCGGCCGCAAGTGAATTATCCAAAATCGGGTATGTTACCGTGGCGGCGCCGCGTGAACAATCCACTGGCATGGGACGCAGTTTACCCAGCACGTCAGATGGGATCATTAAAAAGGAGCAGATGCAGGTCAACGGTCAGGAATGGAGCGTGTATGCTGTTGGCGGCTCCCCGGCCCAGGCTGTCCTGCATGGTCTTTTGGAGATTGTTCCGCACAAACCGGATCTTGTCGTTTCAGGAATCAACTATGGCGAAAATGTCGGTCTGGGCATCACGATTTCCGGGACGGTTGGGGCGGCGATGGAAGCCGCTTCCCTGGGCTTCCCTGCCATGGCGGTCTCACTGCAAACAGAGGCGCATTTTCACCTGAGTCATTCGGAAGATATCGACTTTAAAACAGCGGGATATTTCACCCGTTATTTTGCAAAACTGCTTTTGGAAAAAAAACTTTCAACCGGTGTGGATTTGATCAAAGTGGAAGTGCCGGCTCATGCCACGCCTGAAACGGAGTGGCAAATGGCGAGGCTTTCACGCCACCGATACTATGAGCCCTTCCCCGTTGAAAGAGAATCATGGGATCTACCCGGCTCGATCTCGTATCGTCACGATAGCACTATTGACCATGAGCCTGAAGGCACGGATGTATATGTCTTGCGAAAGAAAAGCATGGTGGCAGTCACGCCCATCAATCTGGATATGACTGCGCGGGTGGACTTGAACGATTTGGAGAAATACCTTCGAGCATAAAAATACGGTCACTTTGATAAGTGACCGTATTTTATTCATGCGCGGATCATCGTCAATAGCATTTTGAATTTTTGAAGTCCCTTTAATGCGTGCGGCTCATTCGCAGGCATGATGATCGCATCTCCCGTTTTCAATTGAAACGGCTTGCCTGAAATTGTCACTTCGGCTTCGCCTTCAAGGATATGGACCAGCGCATCGAATGGTGCGGTGTGTTCGCTTAAGCCCTGGTTTATATCAAAAGCAAATAATGTGACATTGCCTGCTTCCGCCTTGGTAATCTGGCGGCTGACCACGGAACCTTCCTGATAGTTGACCAATTCCGCGATCTGTAAAACCTGTGATTTTGGGGTGATGGACATGTTTTCTCCGATTGTGATTATGGTTTTTCTTCCGGTGGTTTGACGGAACGAAATTCCCTGAACAACAAAATATCATAAACGATTTTAAGACCGCCTGAAAAGAAAAAAGGCGCACTGAACAAAAACGGGATGCTGAAGAATAACCCTGTTAATGATGGGGATATGGCTGCGCCTACAGAACGGGCAATGGCAGTGACTCCTGCAGCAGCGGACCGTTCGTCGGGGTCTACAACAGCCACCGTGTAGGATTGACGCGTAGGCACATCCATTTGAGAAATGCTGAAGCGCAGGAGCAGGACTCCGATGGCAAGGGGCAGGGTAGGCATCAGCGGCACGAGCATCAACAGAATGTTGGATGGAATGTGCGTGAAGACCATCGTATTGATCAGACCGATCTTTTCTGCGATCTTCACTGCCAGTAAAGCGGAGATGCCTGCAAGGACATTGGCGAAGAAAAAGATACTGCCCAGCATTCCTGCATCTACTCCAAATTTGATGTGGAACCAATAGGCCATCATACTTTGCAGAATCAAGCCGCCTGCGAAAGCATCCAGTGCAAACAACATGCTGAGTTTCATGACCATTTTTTGTGACTTATGCAGACCAAAGAGTTTTTTAACATCAACTTCGGTGCTGGCTTTTGTGATTTCGATGACAGGGGATACAGATAGAAAAAGGATCGTCAGCAGCAGGCCGCCAAAAGCATATCCCATCAGAATGAAGCGATAAGCCTCCAATGCAGACCAGCCATTGGATTGTAATATCTGTGCGAGCCAGCCGCCCGCCAGTGCGCCGCTTGCCGTGGAGAATGAACCGACGAGGTTGTACCATGCAAACGTTTTTGTGCGCGCTCCGTCTGAGACAAGCTGCGAAAGTCCTGCCTGTTCCACGGAGAGAAAGGGACCGATCTCATTGCCGCTCGGGCTGATGACACCTATGATGGCGGCGGCCATTAAGATAATCACATTATTTGTGAGAATGAAAATAACGCCTGCACTTAGCATCAGCAGCGCGCCAACTAGCAGGGTACGTTTTCGGCCAAAGCCATCGGCATGGGTGGTGAGCCAGAGCGATATGCCTGCATCACCCACAAGCGTGAATGTGAAAAGCAAACCAATCTGTTTTTCGGCAAGTCCTGTTTCTGCCAGATAAAGCACAAGTACAACAGAAAGAAATCCGTAGCAAAACATGCGGATGATGCGGGTTGCAAAAAGCAGGATGATGTCTCTGCGATGAATCATTATTCTCCTAAATGATTTCCTTCAAAATTGCCAGCGTTTCCGCTTTGCCCCCGTATCCATTTTCACCGCCTGGCCCCACACATGATGGACAGCCATCTTCGCATTCGCATTGACTTACCAACTCAAATGCGCGTTGAATTAACTCATCATGAATTTCAAATAGTTTCTGGCTGAAACCAATTCCCGCAGGCACAAGATCGTACACAACGACGGATGGCAAACCTTCCACCGCCGACCACGCAGGATCGGAAAAGACTCCGAGATCGCGGGGATCGCACATCAAAAACAATGGCGCTAGGTTGCCAAGCACAAAGCCAAGCCCGCCCAACCCGCTGCGGATGCGGACATTCTGTTCCACCTTGTGATGGCAGCTACTGCAAAGCGTGGTGAGATTTTCCAAACGGTTCGCTTGTTCGCGGTTGATGACTCCATTTTGGATGAAGGCGCGGAACGGCGTTTTGTGATGAACATCATGTTCGCGGATAGTCTCCACCGCGCCGCATACTTGACATTTGAACTGATCCCGTTTTCTGACAGCGAGTCGAATCTTTTGCCAGCCGGGGCCGTAGTCGTTTGGGTCGTTGGTCCAAATGCCAGCGTCGCGCAGATGCGCGAGAGTCTTCTCGGAGAGAGTGAGCCAATAGCCGGTAGTCTGTAATTCGGAAGGGGGCAGATCCAGCGGTTCCTGTCCCAATGTCTCGTAGGTGAACCAGCGGATCTTGCGGAAACCAGCCACCTGTGTGGTGACCTGAATTTCGCCGTAACTTTTTTCACAGCCTTGCGCCGCGGAATTTTCATTGACAGACAAAACCTGAATTTCAGAGCGACGCTGTGCTTCGGTGTAGTAATCCAAACCGACGGGCACAAGCTGGGCTACATGATTTTCGAGATTGAGTTCCTGCACAAAATATTGCTGTGCCTCGTGCATGTAAATTGCACCCGGGTGAATCATCCACATGGCAGACTCGCCATCGACAGTGCCGATGGTAATCGGGCGGCCATCTTCCGCCGTGGCTTGCAGCACAAAACTTTGCGGCGAAGCGGAACGCAGCGAAATGTTCGCGGCGGGATAGGCGTCTTTCATCCAATAATATTTTTCATTGGAAAAATGCGATTCCTGATTGGCAACGAGGAACTCAAGATATTCATCAAGCAATTCGTCAGAGATGCTGCCAAAACCTTCGCCTTTTTGAAATGGCAATTCAAACAAAGCACAGCGCAAATGCTCAAGAAGAATCAAAAGATGATTCGGATTTACCAATGCCATCTCTGGCGAACTGCCGAAAAAATATTCAGGATGATGCGCGAGGAACTGATCCAGCGGATTGGGCGACGCGACCAGCAAAGACAGCGCTGGAGCATCGCCGCGCCCCGCCCGCCCCGATTGCTGCCTTGCGCTTGCGATGGTGCCTGGATACCCGACAAGGATCGCCGCGCCAAGCCCGCCAATGTCAATTCCCAGTTCAAGTGCGTTCGTGGCAACTACGGTTTTGACAGAGCCGTCGCGCAAGCCTTGTTCGATTTCGCGGCGTTGCGCGGGGAGATAGCCAGAGCGATAACCGCGAATTTGATTTACAACTTGTGATTTACGATTTTCGATCGGCGAATCGGGATGATGTCCTTGAAGATAGGTGAGAATAATTTCCACACTTCTCCTCGTCCTTGCAAACACCACGGATTGAATATCCCGCGCAAGCAGGTGACTTGCAAGACGCACACTTTCCAACAAGGCGCTTTTTCGCAAACCAAGAGCCGCGTCTGTTACAGGCGGGTTATAGATGATGAAATGCCGTTCGCCGCGTGAAGAGCCGTCGTTGTCAATAAGCTCAACTTCTTCTTCGATCAATTTCTCAGCAAGCTCTTTGGGGTTTCCGATGGTCGCAGAAGCCAGAATGAATTGCGGCTTTGCACCGTAGAAACTTGCCACGCGTTTGAGTCTGCGCAGGACATTGGCAACATGCGACCCGAAAACTCCGCGATAGGTGTGCGCTTCGTCAATGATGATGAATTTAAGATTGGAGAAGAAATCGCTCCAGTTGGCGTGGTGCGGAAGAATACCTGTATGCAGCATGTCAGGGTTGGATAAAACGATACGGGCATTTTTGCGAATGAAGGGTCGATTGGATTGGGGTGTGTCGCCATCGTAAATGGCAGGTGCCAAGTGCCAGATTTCAAGCTTCAGATTTGCGAGTGTGGATAGCTGATCTTGTGCGAGAGCTTTTGTGGGAAACAAATACAATGCGCGTGCTTCAGGGTTATGCAGCATTGTCGAAAGCACAGGCAGGTTGTACGAAAGAGTCTTTCCGCTGGCGGTACCTGTGGCAAGGATGATATTTTTGCCAGCTCGGGTTTGATTCCATGCCGAGAACTGATGGGAATACAGCGAGTGGATGTTGCGGGTGGATAATGTCTCTCGAAGCGCATCAGGCAGATCGGTCGGAAAGGGATGCGTCTGTGCGGCGCGCGCAGGAGTTGTCCGCCAGGCGAAAAAGTTCGGCGCAGTGTCGGGATCCTCCTTCCAAAAATCAAATAAAGCGAAAAGGTTGTTCAAAGTTTATTATGCCGTCTGCACTGATGGTTCTTCGCCGCCCGTATGCAGGGAGCGGAACGCCCATGCGCCGACCCCAAACGGGACCCAAAATGTGATTGTGCGATAGATCAATGTGATGAGAACAGCCTGACTCCAATTTACATTCAAAGAAGCCAGCGCAATTGGCATAAGGCCTTCCACCACACCGATGCCCGAAGGTGTGGGTGAAACGATCAGGAAAAGATAGGCGAGTGAAAATCCTGCGATAATGGTGCCTGCCGAAAACGGGACTTCAAAGGATAAGAATGCGCAGATCAAAATCAGCATCAACAAACCTTTGTTAAAAATCCCCCAGAGGATCGGTCTGATCAAACTTGTTGGTTTTTCTGTCAACCCTGCAAAGCCTTCTGAAATTTCGTGCGCGTACGATCTTGCGCGAACCTCGCTCAGGTATTCGTTCTTGCGAAAAAATTTCACCAGGCGGTTGATCATCCGTGCCATATTTGCGAGCATATTGCCGAGCTTTTCCTCTGAGCGATAACCGAGGTAAAGAACAAAAGCATAGGTGATTGCAATGCAAAGCAGAAAAAACGAAGCGGAAATTTCGCCGGCGTTCAGGTCGTTGCGGCGGACGAGCACGATCAGTCCCAATGCGAGGATGACTAGAAATGCGGCTTGATCAAGCAGGAGGAACAAGGCTGCGGCAACAGTAACTTTGCCTGCGGGATGTCCACGCCTGCGCGCTTCTGACGCGAAGAGCGCGACTCCTCCCACGCCCGCAGTGGGTGCCACCACGTTGACAAAGTTCGCGGCTGTGGCAATGCGGCTCAAGGTTGATATCCCCTCATGCACTCCCAGCAAATGAAAAATGGACTGGTACATGCGTCCTGTGCTGATGAACCAGATCAATTGAATGAAAATGGCAAGGATGAAGAATCCCAAATGTGCTTTCCTCAAGGTCAGCATGATCGTTTCCAGTTCGCTGAAACTGATTGCAATAACAGCTATGCCAAGGAATAAAATAATAATGGGAGCCAGTTTTTTCATCACAGGGATTATACATAAAAAAAGAGCAGGCTTATGCCTGCTCTTTTTACTTTTCGTTGTTTAATCTCTGCGCCTGCCGCCACCAACAAGAGTGACGTAGTACAGCAATTGCAGGATGGCCGTGATGAGACCGGCTACGTAGGTCAATGCGGCGGCGTTGAGAACATTGTTGACACCGCGCATCTCTTCGTCAGTTTGGATGATGCCGGTTTGGGCAAGCAGTTGTTTCGCGCGGGAGGAGGCGTTAAATTCAACGGGCAGGGTTGCAAGTGCAAAGACTGCGCCGCCGGCAAAGACCATCACTCCGAGCCAGGCGAGTTCTGTAAAACGCAGGAACAAGCCGATCATGATCAGGAACCAGCCAAGGTTCGAGCCGATGTTGACGATGGGCACAAGCGCCGAGCGGAATTTGAGCGGGAAGTATTCCTCCGCATCCTGCATGGCGTGGCCGAGTTCGTGTGCGGCAATGGCGAGCGAGGCAACCGATGTGCTGTTGGCAACTCCGTTTGAAAGAAAGAGGGTCTTGTTGCGCGGATCGTAATGGTCGGTCATTTCACCTGCGACGCCCTGAATCTGTACGCCGTACAAGCCGCCGCTGGAGATTAATTTCTGGGTGGCCTGGACGCCGGTCAGGCGGCTTTGGGCAGGGACTTTGCTCCATTTGTTATAGGCTGCCTTGACATACCATGACGTGATCGCCATAAGTATGAAGGCTGGGATCATGTATATCAAATAGGTCGGGCTGAATAGAAACATGTTTCTCCTTTTTTACTTTCCGATCATTTCCATCAAAACTTCCACGGCTTTATCAAGCTGCGGATCAAGTTCGGCGGTTCGATCTTCATCAGTGATTTCCACTGGATAATCAGGGGTCAATCCTATCTCGTGGATGGTGTTTTCGTTCGGCGTAAGCCATTTGGCAATGGTAATGCGGACTGCACCATTATCGTTGGAGAGCGGAATCCAGTTTTGTACGGAACCTTTTCCGTATGAAACTGTGCCGACCAGTTTGGCGCGGCCAAGGTCTTGCAAGGCGCCGGCGACAATTTCAGAAGCGGAAGCCGAACCTTCGTTGATGAGTACTACCATCGGGATATTAACATCGGTGGCGAGTCCGCCGGGAATTACATCATATGTGGTGCGGGTACCGTCGCCGTATTCTTCATAAAGGACAACGCCTTCTCCAACGAATTGCGAGGTGACTTCCACAGAAGTGGATAAGAATCCGCCGCCATTATTTCGCAGGTCTAGGATAATTCCGCTCGGGTTTTGTGCCATCAAATCCTTGAGGGCGGCAAGAAGTTCAGGTGTGGTGTTGCTGCCAAAAGTTGTCACTTGCACATAGGCAATATTATTTTCGAGCATTTTTCCACTGGCAGATGCAATGGTGATCTTTTGACGGACGATATCGAGTTCGATCAAATCCGCTTCGCCTTTGCGCAAGATCGAAAGATGGACGGTTGTTCCGGCTGGGCCAAGCACTTTCAAACGGGCTGCTTCCGCCGTGGAATCGGTCATGTCTTCACCGTCAATTTCAATGATCTGGTCGCCGGGTTTCAGCCCCGCGCTTTCGGCAGGGGAGCCGGGGATCGGGCTGATAATAGTGAGATAGGGAGTGGTGGTGTCTACATAAGCGCCGATGCCTTCATAGGAACCATCGAGGCTTGCATTTGCATCTTCATAATCCTGCGGATCCATATAGGATGAATGCTGGTCGCCGAGCGCCTGCATCATACCGCTGATAGCGCCGCGCATAAGCGCGATATCATCCACTGGTTGGTCTACGTAATTTTCGTGGACGAGATTCCATGCCTCCCAAAATGGGGCAAAGAGGGTCTTCATGTCTTCTGGCGTGGCAGATTGCTGGTCCGGGGAGGTGGTCGGCGGCGCCGAGACAGCAGGTTCCTGCAGGCCGGGGATTCCCGCAAACGGTACAAGATGACCTGTCACAAAGCCGCCCGCGAAAGAGCCAAGCGCGACTACGATCACAACCAGGACGACCAGGATAGTTTTTAAGGTTTTATTCACAAGAGCCTCCAATTTGGCTAAATTACTCTGAAAGATACCATTCAGGGATTAATGTTTGCTGAATTCTTTATACGATTTTCGTAAGAGGGGAAGTACGCTTAATTATTCAGAATCCCCCGTTCGGTCTTTCTTACTTTTCTCCAACTCCTGTATCCGCTGGCGCAATTCTTCCATAGACTCGTCTTTCTTTTTAGGAGAAGTGTTCAAAGAGCGGCTTAATGTCTCCAGAAAGCCCTTTTGATTGGAGCGTGCTGCTCCCCTCGCGACGGCATACATAATGAAATTCGAACCAAGCACTAGTAGGATGAAAAGCAAAGCGCCGATTAATACTTTATTTTCTTCCATGGGTTATTCGTTCTCCAAAATATCCGCCAGATCATTCCAGTCCGTCAGGTGAGCGTCTGCGGCGCTGTCATCAAAGGAACTGTGAGCCAAAATGCTGAACCAGCCTGCCTCACGCGCGGCGCGCGTGGTGCGGTGGATATCGTCTATCATCACACATTTCGATGGGTCGGTTTCCCCTGCAACGTTCATCGCGATCTGGAATGACTCGGGCATGGGTTTGCAATATGGCGCGACAGTATTTACATCTACAACTGCTTCGAAGAGGTCGGCAAGTTCCAGGGCGGTCAACACTCTTTTCGCGTGGGCGCTGTCTGCATTTGTAAAGATCAGCTTGCGGGTTGGCAGCGAGGCGATGATCGAGCGCAGAGTCGGGTTGGGAGTCAGGTATTCCTTCAATGGCAGGTCATGCACATAGGCGAGGAAATCATCTGTGTCAATATTATGGTTCGCTTGCAAGCCACGCATGGTTGTGCCGTATTGCAAAAAATATTTTTCGCGCAAGGTCCCGATCTGATCTTCGGGAATATGCATGCGCTCACGCATGTATTCATTCATGCGTCCCTTGATGGCTTTCCATAAACCGGTTGTGGGTGGATATAAGGTGTCGTCGAGGTCGAAGAAAATGGTGGTAAATCGCATCAGGTCATTATATATTACTGCCTGCAAATTGAACAATTTGTGAGCGTCGTGGGTATAATCGCGCCATGCCTATTCGATTGCTTTCCTCCGAAGTCTCATCTCAAATCGCCGCCGGTGAAGTGGTGGAACGTCCAGCTTCAGTTGTGAAAGAGTTGACCGAAAATTCACTGGATGCAGGGGCGAAAAATATTTCCATCGCCATTGAAGATGCGGGGCGGACATTGATCGAAGTGGCGGATGATGGACACGGCATTCCCGCGGCTGAATTGGAACTGGCGGCCTCGCGTCATGCAACTTCGAAGTTGATTCAGTCCGAAGACCTCTTCCACATCCAGACATTGGGGTTCCGAGGCGAAGCATTGGCTTCGATCGGCTCTGTCTCTCACATGACCATCACTTCACGGGTGGAGTCAGCAAAGGAAGGCGCGCGCCTGAAAGTGAATGGCGGCGTTTCAGGCAAAGTGGAAAAAGTTGGCGCACCCGTGGGAACTGTGCTGCGTGTGGAAAATCTTTTTTATAACGTGCCTGCTCGTTTAAAGTTCTTGAAAAGCGATGTGACCGAACGCCGCGCCATCGACTCATTGGTCACGCGCTATGCGTTGGCCTATCCAAATGTCCGTTTCAAAGTAACCGACGGAAAACAATCTACATTGCAAACCGCTGGCGACGGCGATAGACGCGCGATTCTTGCGGCTTTGTATGGCGTGGATGTTGCCAAGCAAATGCTTGAAGTCATGGCTTCGGAAGACGGTTTTTCATTATCTGGTTTTATCAGCCCCACTTCATTGACACGCTCCAATCGAAAAGAGATCACCTTCTTTGTAAACGGCCGCTGGGTTCAGGAATTTTCCCTGACCACGGCTTTACTGCAGGCGTATCACACCTTGTTAATGGTGGGGCGTTATCCGCTGACCACTTTGTTTTTGGATATTGCGCCTGAAGATGTGGATGTGAATGTACATCCCACCAAGGCAGAAGTCCGTTTTAGGAATCAGGATAAGGTTTTTAGTTTTATGCAGCGTTCGGCGCGTAAAGCTTTGCTGGCGTACACACCTGTCCCGTCCGTTTCGCCGCAGTTGTGGGGATCGCGCCCTGCGCCTTCGGAGCCGCGAGAGATTGGGATCGATTGGAGCATCGCACACGATGAGTCTGTGACGGTGGAAACACAGGCTGCGGATGAAAGCATTTCACCGTCAACGGCCAATGGTCAACGGTCTTTTTCCACAGGTGTTCCTCTCCTTCGCCTCATCGGACAGATCGGTTCAACATATCTCGTTGCCGAAGGTCCGGATGGACTGTATTTGATCGATCAACATGCTGCGCATGAAAGAGTGCTGTTCGAGAAATTAATGGCACAACATGACACAAAAAATATTCCATCGCAGGCGCTGCTTTCACCAGAGGTTGTCACTCTGCCGCCGCAATCTGCAAAGACGCTTACTCAGCAGCTGCCTTTCTTGAATCATTTTGGTTTTGAAGTGGAAGAATTTGGCACGAATACGTTTCAAGTCCGTGCCATGCCGACTTTGTTTTCCGGCGGCGACCCTGCCTCCGCGCTCAGGGCTTTGGTGGAGGATTTTGAAGAGGACGAGAGTCCGCTTCAGGCGGAGGTGGAGGCGAAGCTTGCGGCGCGCGTCTGCAAACGGCTCGCTGTCAAAGGCGGGCAGACTCTTACTGTCGATGAACAGCGCAGCCTCCTGAACGATCTCGAAGCTTGCCAATCTCCGCGCACCTGTCCGCATGGCAGGCCGACGATGATCCATTTATCCGTCGATTCGCTCGAGCGTCAATTTGGCAGAAAAGGCGCGCGGTAATTCGGGTTGCTAATTTTGTAAGGTGGGTAAAAAAATAAAGCGAATACGCTAAAATTGCATCATGATAAAGTTGGCGGAAATCATCACAACACAAGATGTGGAAACCATCTTCGATGCCATCCATGCCATGGTGGCGCTTGTGGAAAGCGATGGCAGGCTGGTTTCGTGGAATTCCGCTTTTGAATCCTGTAAAAAAACAATCCCATCTGCTGTTAATTTAAATGAGTTGTTTTCCCCGAACGATAAAAGCCTTTTGCATGGCAAATTATCCAACAGATTACTGAATCACTGGGCGGTGGAATTTCCACTGAACGGTGCGGGACCTTCCAAATACTGTGATTGCATGTTTATCCCAATCGACGATGAACGCGTGTTGTTCATTGCCGAACGCATGGAATCGGATATTGCCTTGCAGGAAATGATCGAACGCCTGGACCGGCGTGTGAAGTTGTTCCAGATCGAAAGCGAGTTCAGCAAGAAGATCGCCCGTAATAAACAGATCGAAATGGATGCAGTCATGGTGCAGGCTAGTGAAGTTGCCCACGTTGACCCGTTGACGTTCCTCGTCAACCGCCGAACGATCATCAGGGAACTTCAGGATGAAGTGATGCGTGCTGAACGATACCAATCCATGCTGTCTGTTTCTGTTGTCGATGTGGATAATTTCAAGGCGGTGAATGATACATTCGGTCATCCGGTGGGGGATGAGGTTCTCAGGCAGGTTGCCCATCAATTACGCGAGAGCATTCGTCACCCGGATACGGTTGGGCGATATGGCGGCGAGGAATTCCTGATTATTCTGCCAAATTCGAACTCTGCTGCGGCTTCCGAGCAGGCTGCGCGTCTGTGCAAGCAGGTCCGTGAGACAGTGGTGCGCGTGAAGGAACATGAGGTTAATATCACGTTGAGTGTTGGTGTGGCTCAATTCCGGGTTGGAGTGGATACCTGGGATACTTTGCTTAACCATGCAGATAACGCCATGTATGAAGCCAAGAGGAATGGGCGAGACCGCTGGCACATCGCAAAATAAAACTCCCGAATTCGGGAGTTTTATTTTGCATCAAACACTTCATGAAACGCCGACCGAATTTTCTCTTTCACATTTTCCTTGGATGGCACAGGATTAAGCAAATCAGCAAGCGAAACGACGGGTTCGCTCAAGCCGCAGGCAATGATGCCGTCCCAGTATCCCATGTCTGGATCCACATTCAGTGCAAAGCCGTGACGTGAGATTCCGTGTACATCCACTTTGACCCCGATGGCGGCTAGTTTGGCGGGTTTCCTTTTATCTTCGGGTTTGCAGCGTGGACAGCGCGAATGCACATCGGCCTGAATCCACACCCCGGTCAAGCCTGACCGTTGACCTGTCACAATTCCGAATTGCGCCATCGCCACGATCAACATTTTCTCCAATTTGCGGACATAGCCCACATAATCTGCATCAGGGAGTTTATTGTCTGTGTTTACTGTCCCAAGCGGGAGAAGAGGGTATCCCACCAATTGGCCCGGGCCGTGATACGTTACGTCGCCGCCGCGGTCCACCCAATGAATTGAAATACCCTTTTGCTTTAACTTTTTCTCTCCCCACAGTAAATTCTCGGCGCGGCCCTTTCTTCCAAATGTATAAACGTGAGGATGTTCCAGCAGCAACAGTGTCGGCGGACGTTTTCCTTCCGCAATTTCCGCCGCGTATTCATCCTGTAATTTCCAGGCGCGCTCGTATTCGATCAATCCCAAATCAATAATGTCGAGGTTCATACCATTAAATTTTGCAGGGGCGCAACGCCCCTGCATTTTTCTTATCCGAAAATCCTTCGATACAAGTCCGATTCCAATAATCCGTTCGGGTCGCAGCGTTTTTTCAATTTTTTGAATTTGTCCACTGTCTCTTTTCCGTAAAACGCAAGCGCGGTCTCTGAGGTGGTTTCACTGTTCTTTGCAAAATAGAATCTGCCTCTGTTCGCCAGCACGATCTTGTCGAAGTCCAACAGCATGGAGCGAAGCTTTGCGCGATTGCCGTCCGTCACTTTGAAATCCATGGCGAGGGAGAAACCATCCACGGCGTGAGTGAGAAGGAAATTATCCGGGCGATGGCGTTTCGTCACACCCAGGTAGGAAGGCAGACGATTCTTGATCGAGAGTTGGAGCAGTTCCATCCACGCGGTTTCAGCGGTCTCTTTTGGCAAAAAGGATTGATATTGGATCAATCCACCACGCCCATAGGAAAGTTCCCAGTTGGGCACATAATCCAACAGGAAATGAAATGCTGCATGGGGTTGGCGGAAGGTATGTTTACGTAGAGAGGCTATATATTTTGCTGTGTTAACTCCCCACCACCCCAGATTATTTCCAAAAGGCCGCATGAAATAATGCAGCATTCCTTTTGGAAATACACCAAAAATACGAGGTGGAAGAATCTGATTCTTCAATTTCATTGTCTCTTGCGGATTGGGGTCTTCACCTTCGTGCAGGTAGCGTGCGGCATGGATCTGTCCGCGACCAAGCGAACTTCCACCCGTCATCGTATCCAGCCAGCCGACAATATAATCGTGTTTCGGAGCGCCGTCGTGCAGGGCAGTCAGTTGTTCGTGTAAATTCCTGACAGGGAACGCATCCACAGACAAAAGGCCGGAGTAGATGCGCTTCATCTGCATCGTGATCGATGTAAAAATGCCGAGCATCCCGTATCCGCCGATCATCGCATAAAACAGATCCGCATTCTTTTTTGGCGTGCAGATGACCTCTGCCCCCGTGGGCAGAACCGCCGTGAACTCGACAACATGTTCGCCAATCGGTCCCATTTTGAAATTATTTTTTCCGTGAATGTTCGCCGCCAGACAGCCCCCCAAAGTTGTCTTCATCGTGCCAGAGACGACAGCCGGCCACCAGCCGCTCGGTTCGACATGCTGCCAAACCTGTTCGAGCGTGACGCCGGACTCGCATCGAATCTGACCTGTAACCGGATCCCACTCGAGGATCTGGTTCATTGCTGACATATCCAGCACAATACCGCCGCCGGAAAGTGCTGCATCGTTGTAGCTGCGCCCCGCTCCGCGCGCTGTAACAGTGACGCCCATCTTTTTGGCTTGTTGGAATGCCGAGTAAATTTCCTCGGCAGATCTGGGTTGAATGAGATAAGCGGGGGCGCTGAGGGAATGTCCGAAGTTTTCGAGTTGAGTGAAGTTTTTTTGCATATGGTTTGGAAAAGAAACCCTAAAGAGCCAAAAGACTTTTAGGGTTTTTATAAGGGTTAGAACGACATTCGGCGGAAGATTACCGATGGCACGTGTTGAATTACAAGCATGATCCAGCGCCATAAGGATGCAGTGTAAATTAATTGTTTGCGTTTGCGCATGGCGGCGTAAATATCGTCTGCGGCTTTTTCGGGGGAGATGGCAAAGGGGGTTGCGCCTTGCGCGGCTTTGAGCATTTCGGTTTTCACGAACCCCGGCTTGACGGTTAACACATTCACACCATATCTTGTGAGTCGATTGCGAAGCGCTTCAAGATACGTGGCAAACCCCGCTTTGGATGTGTTGTAGCCTGGGTTGCCTATCCGCCCGCGGTCTCCGGCAACCGAACCAATGCCAACGATCTGCCCTGCCTTTGCATTTTGGAACATCTCGGCTACTGGGGTAAGCCAGGCCATCCCGCCAATGAGGTTGACCTCGATCATTTTGCGGTCGTTCTCAAAGTTGTATTTATCCGCGCCGCCCGGTGGATAATTGACGCCTGCCATGAAAACAACAGTATCCAATCCGCCAAGGTCTGCAATGATCTTGCGCAGCAGATCGGGGACTTCATCATAGTTGGATACATCATGTACATATGAAAGAGCGCGTGTCTCATTCGATGATGAATTGATCTCCACGCACAAGGCATTCAATTTATCCTTTTGGCGGGCGACCAGGGCAAGTGCATATCCCTCTTTTGCAAGTTTACGAGCAAGGGCAGCACCAATCCCTTCGGATGCACCGACGATGATTCCCCGTCGGCGAGGAGATAGTGGGGTGGCTGGGGCAAGCTTGGGTAAGTCAGACACGAAAGACCTCGTTAATCGGTGTTGAGATTTCATTCTAACACAATCCAAATCGCGGTAAAAATAACCGTTATAATCATCAAATCTCTGTGCGTAATAGTACAAACGGAGTCTTGTGTTGTTCGTTAATGATGATACAAAGGGTATCATGGAAAATAACGAATTGGACCGTAGCGACGTATTTCGTCGTGCTTGGGATATCATCGCTCAGGATAAATCAATCGCGCCTGACGAGAGAGAGGGAATCCTCAAGCTTATTCAGGTGTTGGTTGAAGCCACGGAATCCAATACTTCCCAAAGTAAAAAAGATCAGCAGGTGGAAGGGTATACACAGGAGATCATCTCCAAACATTCCCTGATGACGCTTGTCAAGCAGCAGGCGGATGAGTTGGATGCTTTGAAGCGTATTAGTTTGAACCTCACTTCCAGCTTGAATTTGCAGACCGTGCTTGAGACCGTTGTCACCGAAGCAATGAGGCTGATAAAGAATTCGCGCGCAGCTCATATCTATTTATATTCACACGGGGTTTTGGAATTTGGCGCCGCATTGAATTCAGAAGGCGAGAGTAACAAGCCCATCGCAATTCCAAGATCCAACGGACTTACCTATATGGTGGCTAGAAATGGAATGCCCATCATTGTCGAAAACATGCTTGAGCATCCATTGTATAAAGGGACCCCGGCGGAGTGGAGCGGCTCCATTATCGGCGTTCCCTTGAAGTTCGGCAGTTCGATCGTGGGTGTAATGAATATTTCAAAATCCACCCTGGGCGGGTTTACAAGATCGGAAATGCGTTTGATTGGCTTGCTTGCGGATCAGGCTGCCGTGGCGATCTCCAACGCGAGTTTACACAAGGGCGTGACCGAGCTTGCAAATACCGACAGTGTGACGGGGCTTCCCAACCGCCGCGCCTTGGATGAACGTCTGCAGGACGAAATTCGATACGCCCGCAGTATGAATTCAAAATTCTCAGTTGTCATGATGGATCTGGATGGATTCAAAAATGTGAATGACACTCTGGGTCACAGCATTGGGGATGATGTCCTTCGCCATGTATTCAATTACCTTGCGGAGAAGATGCGCGCAACAGACTTCCTTGCACGTTATGGCGGCGATGAACTGACGTTGATCATCCGCGACAGCGATGTGGAGGTGGCGCAGATCGTTACGAACAAGATCATTGAATTGATGAAGGCGTATTCCTTCCCGATCTCAGGCGGCAGGCCCATTCAATTGGGAATCACCGCCGGCGTTGCGGTCTATCCGCTGCACTCTCACACTGCGAGCGATCTGTTGCGTACTGCGGATGCGGCTCTCTATCAGGCAAAAAAATACAACCGCGGAAAATTTCTGGTTGCAAAACTCAATACAGGCCCATTGACCTCTTAAGGCCGTCCGGAAAGACAAGAGAAATTCAAACACCCCAAAATTTTTGGGGTGTTTTGCAACCAATGGCAGGCAGGCGGGGTTATATCCATACAAACCAAAATAGGAGCCGAGCATGCCCCGCAAAGTAAAACTTATCCTTAATCCCATGGCAGATATGGGACGCGCCTGGAAGACAGCCAATGACCTGAGACCGATCGCACAGGAATTTCAAGGCGAACTCACCTGGAGCGGAACGGTCTATCCCACACATGCCATTGAACTTGCCCGTCAGGCTGCCGAAGAAGGCTGTGACCTGGTCATTGCGATGGGTGGCGACGGAACTGTCCATGAAGTGATGAATGGACTCATGCAGGTCCCTGAAAACAAACGTCCCGTTATGGGGGTGGTGCCCATCGGCTCCGGCAATGACTTTGCCTACTCCATGGGCATTACACAAAAATCCGCGCATGCGCTTGCACATGCCCTGAAGGCGGAGAATACCGAGCTTGTGGATATTGGCTTGATGACCGATGAACATGGCCGCCAGGAATATTTTGACAACACCCTCGGCATTGGTTTTGATGCGGTGGTCACCATCCGCTCGCACAAACTACCCATCGTCAAAGGCTTTCTAATGTATCTCACGGCGGTGATTCAAACCATCCTGTTGAATCACAATCCCGCCAAGGTAAAAATAGAAATGGATGCTGAAGCGTGGGAAGGTCATACGCTCATGGTCACATTGTGTAACGGTCCGCGGGAAGGAGGCGGTTTTATGCTCTCCCCCGAGTCGAAAAACAATGATGGAAAAATGGAGTACCTCATCGTTGACAAAGTCTCACGCGGTATGATGTTCCGCCTTGTGCCTGAGTTTATGAACGGAACTCACATGCGCTTCAAACAGATCCGTATGGGTGAATTCAAAAAATTCAAGCTGTCTTCAGACCTGCCGCTTTACATCCATGCCGATGGCGAGATCTTCACCAGCTTCGGCAGTAATTTGAAAAAAGTAGAGTTTGAGATCCTGCCGCAAGCGCTAAAAGTGGTTCGCGGTTAAATAAAACAGCGGCTGATTTTCAGTCGCTGTTCGTTTCAGGACAGGGTTAACCGAACAAGCGTGCCGACGCCATCAACGCGATGGCGATCAGTATGAAGACCATATTCCATCTCGTGGACATGGCTTGCCGTTTAAGAAGCGCCTGCATGGCAGACATTTGCTCCGTGGTCGGTTTTCCTTGAATCTGCGCGCCGAGCGCCCCCAATGCCTTGTTTGTATTACCAAGCATCACCCCGAATATAAATGCCAGAATGCCTGCCACTGCTCCGATTCCAAAACCTATTCCCGTTGGGGTCTGCATCCATGCGGAGCGGAACCAGTTCGAATCAAAACCATACAAGATCGAACCAGCCACTACCGTTGTCAACCCGTTGACCATCATAAAAGTGGAAAATCGGGTCTTCCCTACCAAATGTCCGATAAACTGTTTCCCCGCATCGCCGGTGGCGTTGATGGTTGGCGCGATGAAAAAAGCCAGCACCAGCGCACCGCCCGCCCAAAGTATTCCAGCGATAATGTGAGCAAAACGCAAAATTGAAAACAATAAAGTCATGGCATATCTCCTTTTTTCAATAAAACACCGCAAATTCATTTCGCTACGCTCAATTTTACAGCGTAATGATAAAATCCCGCCATGCCTTTGCTTCAACAAAGCCTGCTCAAACAGGATATCGGACATCTTCGCATCATTGCCGGATTCTGGGGAATCGAATTGGAATCTGCCGATTCAGACTCCGCCCTCGAAGAACTTTGCGCCTCTCTGCTGGACCTGGAAGCCATTACCGAGACAATGGACATTCTCCCCGCTGAAGCACGCTCGGCGCTGAACGTCCTTGTAGAATCCAGCGGCAAAATGGAGTGGGTGATCTTTGCCCGCAAATACGGCGAGATCCGCGAGATGGGCGCAGGCAGGCGGGACAGGGAACGCCCGCACATGAAACCGATCTCCGTTGCGGAGATACTTTTTTATCGCGGCTTCATTGCCAAGGCATTCTTCGACTCTGGCAAAGGCGCTCAGGAATTTGCCTATATTCCCGAAGACCTTTTGGAATTGATCGGCGAATTGGAAAACGTCAAAGAAGGCGAGGAAATAAAGAAAGTCTCCGAGCCGCTGGGCCGCCCGGCAACCCCGCTGGAAAAAGCCTTCGAAATCCCCGCTACCGATCATATCCTCGATGAGGCCACCACCTATCTTGCAGCCTTGCGCATGGGCAAAACAGATTTCATGCCTGACCCGCAATTGATTGCGTTATTGACTTCTGCAAAGCTGGTCAATAAAGATATCCCCCAAACCGAAGCGGTGAAAAAATTCCTCGAAGCCCCCCGCTCCGAAGCGCTGGGGATGCTTTTCTCTGCCTGGCTTGATTCGCCGACGTTTGACGAACTGCGCCTGATTCCCAGTTTGGTTTGTGAAGGCGAGTGGAAGAATCAGCCGCTGGTCACCCGCGAATTTCTCATGGACCTGGTCAATTCCATTCCGCAAAATAAATGGTGGAGCCTGCCTGCTTTTCTGCGCGCCATCAAGGAAAAATTCCCGGACTTTCAAAGACCCGCAGGCGACTATGACTCGTGGTTCATCAAACGCGCTTCCGATGGACAATTCCTGCGCGGCTTCGCCTATTGGGACTCTGTAGACGGGGCCTTGGTGAAATATTTTATTCAACTGCTGCATTGGCTGGGTCGAGTAAACCTGGCTGCCCCCGAAGAAGGAAAAGAGGCGACCGCCTTCTTCCTTCCTGCACCTGCCCTGAGTTCAATCGAAGGGTCTTTCGATGAGAAGAAAGAAGAGAACGACGCCCTGAGGTTCTCGAAGGGAGGAAAGATCGTTGTCTCTTCAAATGGACGCATTTCTGTCTCGCGCTATTTCTCCCGCGCCGTGCGCTATCAAATTTCGCGCTTTTGCGAATGGGATGACCAGAAGCAGGACGATTACATTTATTCGGTCAGCGCACGGTCTTTGAGGCGGGCTGGGGAGCAGGGACTGAAAGCCGAGCAATTGCTTGCCATGCTGGTCAAATATACGAACGGGACGGTCCCGCCTGCGATGGTGAAAGCGCTCAAGCGCTGGGAGGAGCACGGAGCGGAGGCCCGGGTGGAGAATCTGCTTGTGCTGCGAGTCAGCAGGCCCGAGGTTATGGAAGAGATGCGCAGTTCGAAGGCGGGAAAATTTTTGGGCGAGTTGTTGAGTCCAACGGCGGTGATCGTCAAAAGTGGAGCCATCGAAAAAGTAATGGCGGCGCTGGCAGAGTTGGGGCTGCTTGCGGAAGTGAAAGAGTAAATGGAAGTCACGCGGAAATAATGACTTCCATTTTTTATTTAATCGCTATAATGAAAATACATTTTCAATAAGGAGTTTCCATGTCTAAAACGGATTGGATTCAGCAAGAGATCGACAGCTTGAAATCGCAGGGACTTTATAACAACATCCGCACCATCGGCTCGCCGCAAGGGGCATGGTTGACCGTGGACGGCAAGAAAGTTTTGAACTTCTGCTCGAATAATTATTTGGGTCTGGCGAATCACCCCGCGCTGACGGCTGCCGCGAAAAAGGCAACCGATGAAATGGGCGTGGGGCCCGCCGCCGTGCGCTCGATCGCAGGGACAATGACCCTGCATGTGGAACTCGAAAAACGGCTCGCGCAATTCAAAGGTGTGGAAGCGGCGATCACGTTCCAAAGCGGCTTTACTGCAAATTTAGCGACCATCCCTGCCTTGGTTGGAAAAGAAGATGTCATTTTTTCAGATCGATTAAATCACGCTTCCATCATTGACGGCTGCCGTCTCTCGGGCGCGAAGATCATTGCCTACGAACACAACGATGTGAAATCGCTCGAAGAACAGATTCAAGCAAACCTGAAAGAGTATCGCCGCGCGCTCATCATCACGGACGGTGTCTTCAGCATGGACGGGGACATTGCTCCGCTGCCCGATATTTATGAAGTGGCGAAGAAGTACGATATCCTTTTGATGGTGGATGATGCGCATGGGGAAGGCGTGCTTGGCAAGGGCGGACGCGGCATCGTCGATCACTTCGGCTTGCATGGCAAAGTGGACGTGGAAGTAGGCACGATGTCGAAGGCGTTTGGCGTGGTGGGCGGCATCGTCGCGGGCAAATCG
>JAEURE010000110.1 GCA_016789485.1 Anaerolineales bacterium
AGAGATTTATGAACAAAATTAAACAAAAAGAAAAAAACTGGGGACAAACCCTCTTTGTTCTCATTGCACTATTAACAATTGCATCTATGCTGCTTTCTGCCTGTGCTCCTGCACAAGGCCTCGAAGGCGGCGCAGGAGGCAATGGTGGGGGAAATGGCGGAGGGAATGGAGGCGGTAATGGTGGGGGAAATGGGGGCGGGAATAGTGGCGACCAAGGCAATGGCGGAGGGAATAGTGGCGACCAGGGCAACGGCGGGGGAAATGGGGGCGGTAATAGTGGTGACCAGGGCAATGGCGGCGGTGGCGGCCAAGGTAATAGCGATAACTCCGGCAACAGTGGCAATTCTGGCAATAGTGGTAATGATAGCCAGCCAGGCACCGGTGACCCCAATACGCAAAACCCTAATAATGTAGATGTACGTGGTTCCAAGCAGGATCCATCGGATCCATGCCTGGATGCAGGCGAACTTCCTTGCGGGCAAGGCGACCATGGCAAAGGCAACCCGGTCAATGGCAGCTTGCATGCCAATTGCCGCGCTGCTCAAGGCGAAGTGGATCCCCAGTGTAAGCCGGAAGATATTATCAAGCCTCCTCCTGGCGATCCGCCCTCAGGCGACCCTCCAGTTGACCCTCCCACAATTGACCCTCCAATTTTGCCTCCGCCTCCTGTGGTGTCAGTACCACCTGCTCCTCCCGTGGAATATGAAAAAAATGAGAAGGGAACATTGATACCTGCCTGTCCAAACTGGATCCTCTTTCATTCGTTCCGTTCTGGTGATCTTGAAGTCTTCCGCCTTGATGGTATGGAAAGCGGCGACGGTTCCCAGGCAATCAACCTGAGCAATGCCTCTTCAGTAGATTCACGCCCAAGCCGTTCTGCAAACGATGAATGGGTTGTGTTTCAAAGTGACCGCGACGGGAACGTGGAACTTTACCTGACGGATAGTGAAGGCAAATCACAAAGTCGGTTGACCAAGACCCAGTCTAATAACATCAATGCAATGTTTGGCCCTGATAGTGAATCCGTAATCTACCAAAGCGACCGTAACGGAAATTGGGATATCTTTCTCGTGGAAAAATCCACAGGAAAGGAAATTCAATTGACCTCTGATACGGCTGATGATGTCAATCCATTCTGGTCACCTGACAAGAATTGGATCACCTTCCAATCCAATCGCACCGGTTCATGGAATGTATACATCTTCGATATTTCCACAGGCAATGAATATCAGGTAACATCCTTTTCGAGTGATGTGCTCTTCCCAAGCTGGTCACCCAATGGAAAACAACTTGCCTTCTTTGTGAATGTCAGCGGTACATGGGACCTCTTTGTTTCAGACTTACAGGGTAAATCTTACAGGCAGATCTCCATCGGCGGCGACGCAGGTAACGCCACCTGGTCTCCGGAAGGTGACCGCATTGCCTATCAGGTAACAGTAGGCGAGAACACGGACGTGTTTACCTTTGACCTGTTGACGAACACAGAATACCAGTTAACGGATTTTGGCGGTGTTGACTCAGCTCCCACCTGGAACTGCAGTGGCACGGATGTATCTTTCACCTCCACCCGCAATGGCAACCCGGATATCTTTTCAACATGGTGGCAGGGCGGCAATGATATTTACTCGATCACGACCAATCCCTCCACGGATAAATGGTCGCAATGGTCTCCTTCCAAGGAGCCCGGCTCACGCGGTTATTAGCCTAAAGTAATTAAAAGGCGGCAACAGGATGAACTGTTGCCGCCTTTGCGTTTGCTTGCAGGTCGTTGACAGTTACGGTATTATTCGCCCCATGGTTGTCTTAATTTCGCTTGGCATTGCCTTTATAGTCCCCCTTTTATTTTTGTACTTTCTGCGTAAGTTTGACCTGTATTCGACAGGCAAGTATAAATTCAATTTTGTTACCCTCTTTTGCGGCATTGTTGCCTATGCTCTTGCCGCACAGATCAACCCAGCCATGGTCAATGTAGGCTGGGTAACCTGGGACCAGGTTATTCGCCTCACGGCTCCCATTGTTGAAGAAATCCTTAAATCAATAATTCTCATTTATCTCATCCAGCGCGCAGACTTTAACTATGTAGTGGATGGCGCGCTCTACGGTTTCGGCGCGGGGATCGGTTTTGCGATCATCGAAAATGTCGAATATGTGACCGGCAATCCGGAGATTGCCTTGATGGTTGCTTTGGCGCGTGTGTTTTCCACAAACCTCATGCATGCCACCGGAAGCGGGTTGATTGGTACCGCACTGGCCTATCGACGCGGCGATTCCAGTTGGCGGGCTGTGGTGGTGATCGCGTTTGGCTATATTTTCTCCATTGGGCTTCATATGCTTTTCAATACAATGGTAAATGCCGGGGCATTCCTTACAGTGGCGATTGCTTTTGGGTTGACCGGTATGGCATTGATCTGGTTTGTGATCAAACGCGGCTTAAATGTTCAAAAAACCTGGATGATGAAAACGCTCAACACAGGTGATGACCGCGTTACCCGACAGGAAGCAAAAGCCATTCAAAATATTGAAGACTTAAGGAAATTGTTGATTCCAGTTGAAAAACAGTTTGGCGCAGATAAAGTTCCGCTGGTAGAGAAGATCATTCTCAATCAGGCTGAGATGGGTATAAAAAGAAAACTGCTTGAGTCGACGCCGAACAAAAGCAAGAAAGCCGAGATCGAGATGATCATCAAGTCTCTCGAAAAAGAAGTGGATGTTTTACGGAATAGGGTCGGTTTTTACTGTATGATGTATGTCAGAAGAGTGTACCTGGCTCCGGAAGTAAAAATCTGGAGCGCGATCAGTGACCGTATCGCTGAATCAAGCACAGGTCAAAAAGGAGGCGGGTTGTGGGACCGGGTGACTGACCGGGTCAAGCAGCCCCCGTCACAGGATGATAAGTCATGAAGAGCGATGTTCTTAATCAATTACAGAAAACCGCCATTTTCAAGAATGTTTCAGACGATATTCTGGCTGAGGTTGCCATTAAGGCGTCCACGCGTAAACTGGTAAAAGACGAAGTGTTAATTCGAAAAGGTGAGAAAGGCGATTCCCTTTTTCTGATCCACGATGGCTGGGTAAAGATCGTAACGGTCGATTCGAAGGGCGATGAATTAATTATCAACAAGTGTGGACCGGGTGAGACGATCGGAGAAATGGCTTTGCTGGATGGCGAAACGCGTTCAGCGACCGTGATCGCTTTGACTGAAGCCGAGGTCCTTGAATTGAAGCAGGATGTTTTTGAAGAAATTCTCAAACAACGTTCCGATGTTCCGCTTGCCATTATTCGCAGTTACTCTGAAAGGCTGCGTTTTTCAACAACCTATATCGAGAAGGCAATTGATTGGTCTCAAAAGACTGCTGAAGGGGATTACTCGTTCGTAGAGCAGATCCAACCGCTGGTGGAAGGCGCTGGTTCTAATGATGATAAAGCCGCTCAATTGCTTTCAGCCTTTTTTGCCATGGTGAGAAGGGTGAAAGAGCGCGAAGATGGGTTAAAGCAGCAACTTGAGAAGTTGACATTTGAGATCGATCAAGCGCGCCGCAAGCAGGAGTTCGATGAGATCACCAGCACGGAGTTTTACGCAAACTTGAAGGAACAGGCCAAAGCGCTGCGCCAAAAACGTGCGCAGGGATGAATTTATCAGATTTGGAGGCGTTATGAACAAAGGCAAAATAGTTTCCATTCATTCGTTCCGTGGAGGGACGGGAAAATCAAACACAACAGCCAACCTTGCTGCACAGGTTGCCATGACGGGCAAGCGGGTGGGTGTGGTGGATACGGATATCCAATCCCCGGGCATTCATGTTCTCTTTGGTCTGGATGAAACGAAAATGGGTAAAACCATGAACGATTTCCTGCATGGGAAGGCTACCATTCGGGAGATCGGTTTTTCGATTGGCGAGCACTCTAGCGGCGGAGAAGGACGCGCAAAACTCGCCGGGAAAAATCTCTGGCTGTTTCCATCCAGTATTCGCGGGCGTGAGATCAGCCAGATATTGAAAGAAGGAATCGACTTTAATCTTCTTAATGAGGGTTTACAAAAGACGATTACAGAATTTGATCTGGATTATCTTTTTATTGATACACATCCTGGTTTGAATGAAGAGACACTGCTTTCCATCGCCACGTCTGATATTTTGATCATCATCCTGCGCCCGGATAACCAGGATTTGCAAGGCACCTCGGTAACTGTGGATATTGCCCGCAGTTTGGATGTTCCGAATCTTTTATTGATGGTGAACAAGGCTCTGCCGAAATATGATTTTGTGGAACTTAAGAAAGAGATCGAAGATAAATTCAACGCCCCGGTTACCGGTATTCTTCCGTTATCTTTTGACCTGGCGGATAACGCCAGTAATGACCTTTTCTCCCTCCGCTTCCCGGACCATGATTGGTCAAAGGCGTTGCGCGGTGTGGCGAAGGCTGTTCTTGCAGTCGAATAGGAGAATGCGATGAAATGCTGGCATTGTGAAGAGGCTGCGCGCGCTTCATGCGCTTTTTGCGGGCGTTTTGTGTGCAAGGATCATGCGGCAACCATGTCCACTTTTATTACGATGTTCGTGGGCGCAAATAATACGCCCAAAGGACTTGCGGTTGCAAATGTCATCTGGTGTGGCGAGTGTGAGCCGCAGCCGGAACCGATCAGCATGCCCGAACTTTATTAAGATTGAGAGGTTGCCATGCCCGGAGTCTTTGATCGGTTAAATAAAGAGATAAAAGATAAGCAGCAGGAAGGCGGCATCACCGCCCTCGACCTTGCTGATTTGCAGCCTGCCTTGCGCAAGATCATGCGCTTGATGCTGCGCGAATTGCAGATGACCTATCCGCGTTTGTGCGAGGTGATGGATGCCATGCCTGAAAAGGAACGCCTCACGCGCGACGAGTTGGATGAATCTCTTTCAACATTGACTCAACAATTCTGGCTGATTCGGATCGGTGAAGGCGTAAAAGCCATTTATAAAGTGAACCTGCGTCGTAAGGCGGGCAGCACTCTGGCTTCCGGTATTTGGTCTTCGCTGGATGAGAAATTAAAGGACAAGCCTAAAGATACTTAAAACAAAAATGACGGGCACGTAGCCCGTCATTTTTGTTTTAATGCTCCTTCTTTTGTTCCACCAGTTCAAACAACTGCATCGGCTTGTTTTTTCCCTTGAGTGAAACTTCGCCAAGCGATGTACATTCATATTTTTCCTGGATTGCCTGCTGCACCCGTTCCGAAATAACGATCTGATTTTTTTCGGCACGATTCATTAAACGAGCGGCTGTGTTAACCGTATCTCCCAGAACATTATATTCGCGCCGTCCGCGCGGTTCGCCGATCTCAGCCACGAAGGTGGGCCCGGAATTGATGCCGATCTGGCAGTAAATATCCGGTTGAACATTCCCGATGGTGGGGGCCTTTTGATTGATGGTCTTGATGACTTCGCGAATGGCGATTGCGGCGGATGCGGCCCGCAGTTCATCGTTGGTATGAGCATTCGGCACACCGAAATAGATCACAATGTCGGAGCCTGCAAGGTGATAAGTAACTTTCTTTAGGACGCCGCCGCGTGATTCCACTGCAGCGTTGATGAGTGAAAACGCGCGCGAGAAATTAAGCGCAAGTTTTATCTCTTCACCGGGCAGGGCACGGTCCGCGGATTCCGGCAAGCCGATGAAATTTACGAACATGATGGTCGGTTGTGGAAAGTCAGGCGGTATTTTCCTGTCCGCTGCACTTTCCACCAGTAACGATAACACCGGCGCTGGAATATAACTTGCCATCGGTTCGATGGTGTTCAACAAGTCCATGATATTAACCAGCACTTCATTCTTGTCGCGGGTGAGCAGAACATTGGATGCCATCCGCCGCCCCACGGGGGTGATCTCATATTCGCCAAGAGATTTATCGGTCAGATCATCGATCACAAGGTGATAGCCCGGGTTGCCGTCTTCAAAGCGAAACTCGTTTACAACAAGCTCGTATGCCTTTTGTGATAAATTTACCCGTTCGTTTCGACCATTACTTTCTGTCAGTTTGGCTTGCTGTACATCCCTGCCAAGCAGAACATGTTCCATGCGGCGGGGCGTACCGATATCGGCAGTTAGAAAACGTCCACTGTGAATGCCAATGCGCATTTTTAAGTTCACCACACCAGCGGGCGTTTCAATTTCTGCGAATTCCCTCATGGCTCTTTGCATGCGCAGCCCTGCTCGTACGGCGCGCAGCGTATCATTATTCTTATCTGTCTTGCGGAAAACCACCAGCAATGCATCGCCGGTGAACTCGACCAATTCGCCGCCGGACTTGCTGATAATGCCAATCATTTCCGAAAAATATTTTGTCAGTTGCGCCAACAGGTCTTTCGCGCCTTCGCGCCCCTTGGATGCGTTCGCTTCCATCAACTTTGTGAAACCAGCCAGGTCTGTGAACATCATGGTTCCGTGCTGCCACTCGGTTTTCACATCACCAGGTTTTAGCTTGTTGATCGAGATCTGCCGTGACGTGTAATCATGCAGAATGCGCTGCAACGTCCGCAAATGTTTGTGGACATCGATCATAATCTCCACAGACGGGTTGCCCCACATGGCTGCGTACATTTCCGCGGGAAGCAAATATCGCAAACGGCTTTCAATTGTGGTAAGCGGCGACTCGGGAAGCATGAATCAAATTATACTTGAAACATCGGATGGGAGACCGATTGTTGGATGTTTTCCCGACTTAGTATTTAAATTCAGAGGAGATGTGAATGAAAGTAAAAAACTTTAATTTTTTAAGCATGTTGATGGTCATAAGTATGCTGCTTGCTGCCTGCGGCGCAGGAGAGGCGACGAATGCCGTGCCGGGGTCTGAAAGTGAGCCTGCGGCGGGGGATGTCGTTCCATCACCCGCTTCCAGTTCGAACCTGGTGCTTGATCCTGCCAACGCGGGAGATAGCGAAGCTATAGCTTATTTATATGAAGGATTGGTGCGCCTGCAGGATGGTACTGTTGCTCCCGCGCTTGCCGAATCCTATACGGTTTCTGAAGATGGGTTGGATTATATTTTCAACCTGCGCCCTGGTGTGACGTTCCACGATGGAACAACGTTGAATGCAGATATTGTGATTGCTAATTTCAATCGCTGGTTCGACCCGAAAGACCCAAATCGTGGGACGGGAGAATTTTCCGCCTGGGCTGGAAATTTTGGAGGCTTTAAAGGTGAAGTAACCGATGAAGGCAAGGCGAAATCCATTTATGATGGTATTGAGAAGGTAAACGACCTTACGGTGTTGGTGCATCTCAACACAACGGATACCGATTTCCTGACCAAGCTTGCCTCCCCGGCATTCTCTATTGTTAATCCAAACTCCTTCAATGACGGGGATGGCGGCACGGGCGCATATAAATTTACTTCGTTGAAGGACTCCACGGCGACTCTTGAGCCATTTGCCGAATACTGGGATACATCTGCAATTCCAAGTGAAAGTATCGAAGTAACGATTAAATAGAATCCTGAAATAAAAAAGAGAGTCAACCGATTTTGGTTGACTCTCTTTTGATTCACGAGGGAATATTTTATGAGGCTGCATCGCGCCAGATAAACCCATAATCGTTCTCTCCTTTGAGATGTTCGCCGCGTTCAAAGCGCAATGGGTCGAAACCGGAAATATCCACACGTTTCGATTTTCCATCCAGAATGAGCTCGCTCATGCACATCCCAATGGCAGGTGAGAGCTTGAAGCCTGTGCCGCTGAAACCTGTGGCGAGATAATATCCCTGCGGACCTGCCTGTCCAAGAATAGCTCGTTGATCAGGGGTTAACCCATCTCTGCCAACGTGTGAGGAGTGCAGAGAACCTTCCTCCATGGCTGGGATGCGCAGACAGATGCGGTCAATAGCGCGCTCCACGAAATCTTTGGCGACATATCCGAGATCTGCTTCGGGGGACTCGCCCATGCGGCTGTCATCTTCCAGCGCCACTAATGTCAAGTCACCGGAATCAGGCCGAAAGTACATCCCGAGCGAACTATCGATCACGGTCAAATGTTCTTCGATGTGAGAAGGGCGGCGGATGTGAATCAC
>JAEURE010000111.1 GCA_016789485.1 Anaerolineales bacterium
GATGTCATTGACACCCTCGTCCAACAGGCGCTGGCAAATGGTCACACCGACCCGATTTGGCATGCGTGGACGAGGCCTGGCTGGGGTGCAGTCGATGCCACTTTACGAGTGGCAGGCATGGCCGCAGATGCCGATGCGCCGGTCTACATTGTCCACATGAACATGGGCGGCGAAGTGGATATGCTCAAGTATGCCCGCGAACGCGGAGTCAAAGTGATGGGCGAGACCTGCCCGCAATATCTGTTTTTCACTGAAGACGATCTGGAACGTGAGGATGGCGCAAAGTGGATCTGCTCCCCACCCATGCGCACCGAAGTGGATAACATCCGCTTATGGCAGGGACTGCACGATGGCATACTCCAAACCATCGGCACGGACCATTGTCCATTTTTCTTTGACGGCACACAGCCAATTATTTATGAAGGCAAAGAGATAGCAATCGCTGGCAAAGAATTGGGAAAATACAACTTCACCAAAATACCCAACGGCTTGCCGGGCATTCAAGACCGCATGCCAATTTTATGGACATACGGCGTGCAAACGGGAAATATCAGCGCCAATCAATTTGTGGCGTACACATCCACCAACCCAGCAAAAATATTTGGCTTGTATCCGCGCAAGGGAGCGCTCGTGCCCGGCGCCGATGCGGACATTGTCATTTGGGACCCCGAGAAGAAACTGAAATACGGTGTCGCACATTCTCATCAACGCACTGATTACAACCTATTTGAAGGCTGGGATATTATGGGTTATCCCGAAAAAGTTTTTCTGCGCGGCAAGTTGATCGTTGACGGAGAACAGTGGCTTGGCAAAAGCGGAGACGGACAATTTTTAAAACGCGGTGAAGGCGAGGTTTTATAAACCATGACATCCAAAAAACCGCTCATTCACTGTGACGCGCTCGTTGTCCACTGCATGGACTACCGCCTGCAAAAATTCATCCAACCGTGGATCACTGTCCGCTTTGGCTATGACAACTTCGACATCATTTCGCTTGCAGGTAGTGTCCACGATTACGAGATGGTCTTGAAATATGTGGAACTTGCGGAAAAAATCCACACCATCGACACCGTCTGCCTGATCAACCACGAAGATTGCCGCGCCTACGGGCGTGATGGAACCTACAGGCGTCACAAGCATGACTTGATGGATGCGCAATCGAAAATCAAAGCACTCTTTCCAAAATTAATAGTGGAAACCTTCTATCTGCATTTGGATGGAACCTTTGAACCCATTTCGTGAAAGGAATCCCCATGTCGCATAAATGTGAAGCCATTGTCGTCCACTGCATGGATTTTCGCCTGCAATCCTTCATCAATCAATGGCTGGAAACAAATCTCAGCAAAGCGAGTTATGACCGTGCTGTGATGGCTGGCGGTGTATTTGACGTGTACGATGTCATCCGTCAGGTGGATATTTCCTCCCGTCTGCACGGTATTTCCAAAGTCATCCTCATCAACCACGAAGACTGCGGCATGTACGGCCCCGGCGGCACCGAAGCTCACCACGAAGAAGATTTGAAAGAAGCCGAAGAAAAGATCCGCCGCATCTTCCCCCACCTTGAAGTGGATACTTACTATTTAAATCTGGATGGCACCTTCGAACAGAAGTCATAACAAGGCATTTGGCTTTTTTACATGGCTTCAATATGATAAAATCCCGCTACGAAAACAAAGGACGCCCTGGGGGAGCACGAGCCTTTGGATAAAAAATTATTCCGTACGGAGAAACAAATATATGCCACGTCGTTCATTGACTCGCCTGTACAAGGACGAGTTCTCAAACTATTCTCTTGCTAAATTTCAACAGGATATGCTCGCAGGTCTTACCGTCGCTGCAGTGGCGCTGCCTCTTGCGCTTGCATTCGGAGTCGCCTCAGGCGCATCTGCCGCAGCGGGATTGGTCACTGCCATTCTTGCAGGCATCATCATGGGCTTGCTGGGCGGCGCGCCTTATCAGATCAGCGGACCCACAGGCGCAATGTCTGCGGTGTTGATCGTACTTGTTGCACGCTATGGGCTGGAAGGCATTTGGGTTGCAGGCTTGATCTCAGGCGCCTTGCTGCTCGGCATTGGAATCCTGCGCCTCGGTCGTTTTATCGCCTTCATCCCCGCGCCAGTCATCAGCGGTTTTACCTCGGGCATCGCCCTCATTATTTTCATAGGTCAAATCGATAATTTTTTAGGGATCAAAACAGCAGCCACCGAAACTGCCGCGCAAAAATTCCTTGGATATTTTTCCACCAGATTCACGCCAGACTGGCAATCACTATCTCTCGGACTGGTTGTGGTCGGGACAATGCTTCTCTGGCCTGCAAAATGGAATGCGCGATTCCCATCCTCGTTGATGGGAATTATCCTTGCCGCGCTTCTTAACAGCGCCTTGAGTTGGTCTGCCCCAATGATCGGAGCCATCCCCCGCACCTTGTTCCTCGCAGACCGCCTTAGCCTCTCGAATATCCCGTTCAACAACCTGCCCGAATTCATTGCACCCACGCTTACCATCACCGCGCTTGGCGCAGTGGAATCATTGCTAGCCGGCGCTGTCGGCTCCAACATGACAGGCGTGCGCCTGCAAGCAAATCAGGAACTCATCGCACAGGGGATTGGAAACATGATCATTCCCTTCTTTGGCGGCGTTCCAGCCACGGCAGCGATCGCCCGTTCTAGCGTGGGCATCAAATCAGGTGGACAAACTCGCATGGTCAGCATTATTCACGCAGTTGGGTTATTGCTTTCCATGTTTTTACTAACGCCATTCATGGAACGCATTCCGCTTGCTGCATTGGCTGGCGTGTTAATGGTCACTGCCGTGCGGATGAACGAATGGGAAGCGATCAACTTCATCTTCGGCAAACGCTTCAAGACGGATATCATTGCCTTCACCATCACCATGCTGGCCACCATCGTACTGGATTTGACTCAAGCCATCCTGATCGGTTCTTTTCTGGCTGGGGCAGTCTTTCTCAACAAAATCGCCAGCATCGATATCACCGTTCAAGATGTGGATATCAAGCGATTAAGGGAAAAGGGCATCGAAACTCAAGGAAAGTGCAAACACGTCCGCGTGGCATTCTTAACGGGTCCCCTGTTCTTTGCGGCAACAGGCCAATTCAACGAAGCCTTTGCAAATCTGCAGGAGACTCACGCCCTCATTCTCTCCATGCGCGGGGTTTCGTTGGTGGATACGGCGGGCATTGAAGCCATTCACCGTCTGCACGAAAGACTCCATAAACAAGGCGGCACGCTCATGTTTGCAGGTCTCCACGATAATGCACGCAACATGATGGAGCGTGGCGGTCTGGTCAAATTGATCGGCGAGGAGAATTTCTTCTGGTCCAGCGATCAAGCTATCATCGAAGCCGAGAGGCGGGGCTGTAAATTCTGTCAAACGCAGAGCAGGATGAACACATTCAACTGATCGATTTATTTTTCAGCAGTTCCCGCGTTCGTGGAAAATCCTTATAATATCCACGGTAACTTTCAGGCAGCAGAGCTGCTATGCGGCACATCACTTCGTCAATCGAAGACTGCAACAACGCATCCCGTTCTGCGCCTTTGACTGATTTAATATCAGGCGGAAAGTACATTTCGTCTCCGGCATTGATCGTGATCTTGAGTCGTTTAAATTTCTTCAAGCGGGCGACCACATCCGCATCTTCCGTGCCAGTCAGCGCAACAGGGATAATGCCCACATTGGCGGAACTTGCAATGTAGATCGCGCCAGGTTCGGCTTTGAGCAAACTGGCGGTTTTCGAACGCGTTCCTTCGGGCGCGATCACCATCACGCCACCGTTTTTCAACCGTGTGATAAATTCACGAATGGCTTTCATATCCGCCTGCCCGCGTGTGAGCCATGTCACCCGCAGCCATGAAGCGACGATCCGAGCTAGGAATTGTTTCTTGTATTTATCAGTCAAAGGGTGGATGAGATCATCGTTATCGATCACATAATAAACAACAAGCGAATCCAGCCTGCCCAGGTGATTTGATGCGAGCATATATCCGCCCTTGGGCAATTTACTGACATCGCCATGCACCTCAATATCCGCGATCAACGGCAGGATCTTTCTTGCGAAGAATCGAACAGATGCGCTCATCCTTTTTCCGCCAGGAGTTCCTTCAACCTTGGATGCTCCGCATAAAACCCGCGGTTTTTCTCTGGCAGCATTACTGCGATTCGGCACATGATTTCATCCGTGTATTCCTGAAGTTTTTCTTCACGATTCTCTTTTGGAAAAGGCGGCAGTGTGAACGGTTTGCCTGCCGTCAATTTGATCTGTGTACGCCGAAATTTTTTAAGGTTGCCTTTGAAAAGTCTATCTTCCGTCCCTGAAATTGCCACGGGTAGGATCTGCCAGCCCATTTTGGATGCAAGATATGCAACGCCGGGCTTGCCTTGCGCCATCTTCTCATCGCGGGCGCGTGTGCCTTCCGGCGCAATGACGAGAGTCTGTCCCTCCTCCATCCGTTTCATCATTTCACGCATCGAGCGGAGGTCGGGATTAAAGCGGTCAATAAAAATAAAATTGAGGTGTTTACCAAGCCAGCGCAGCAAGGGATTTTCCTGCCACTTCTCGGCAACTGGAATAAAGAGATTCCAGTTATCAAGGGCATAATATGCCATCGGCGCATCGAGAAAACCGAGGTGGTTTACTGCAATAACAAACCCGCCTTTTTCAGGCAGGTTTTCATAACCAGACATTTCTATTCTTGTGATGAGTTTCAAAACTGTATGTATCAGCCAGCGCAGGAATCTTTTCATACTTTAATTTTACACGGTTTTACAATCCAGCCGCATATCCATGGATTAAATAAAAAATGCCTTGCTGCGGGAGCAAGGCATTGGTAAATATAATCAACTATCCCCAGATGTAATCCGAGTTGCTTTTGTGATGTGATTGTCGCTGCGCGCCATATTCGTTGAACATCTTTACAAAAACATCGTAGTCGGCCGGGGTCATATCCACAAGTTGGAAACCGACATTGTAAATTGTGGGGTCATAGGGGTCGCGCTGGCACCATCGAACGCGTGCGGAAAAAGTCAGGTAGCTTTTATTGGAGATCTCGCGGGTTTGATCAATGCGCAATTGAAAATTCGTACCGAGAGGAATGGGAGCACTGCTCTCGATCTTAAATCCGCCAGTGCTAATATCAGAGATCTGGCCCAAAAGTTCACCAGTGGCTTCGTCAAGCACTCGCATGTAATAAGTGAAATTTTTACGATCCAGTTTTCGACGTTCGGCTTTCATAGGAGACTCCTTTCATAATGAAAGTTGGGCTATTAGTATATTTCATTAAAGCTACGACTAGGTGAAATTAGACCAAATATCACAGATTCATTATGAAATTGCAATGATTTTCCTTTAAAACCTCAATTAAATTCTATAAACCACCCTCCAAATGACGTTGATTTAATCATCCTTTTTCAAAATATGGGTCAAGATTGACGCACCGGAACCGCCGATGTTCTGCGCCATGCCAATCTTCGCACCATCCACCTGCGTTTTTCCGCACTCCCCTCGCAATTGCTGGACAACTTCCACAATTTGATACATCCCCGTCGCGCCAACTGGATGACCCCTGGCTTTTAATCCGCCTCGAGTGCAGACGGGCACTCTGCCCTGTGGGCTGATCTCATTATCAAGGCCAAGTCTCACTCCCTGGCCTCTTTCAGCAAATCCGCTGGCCTCAAGGGACAATGCCGCCATGATTGAGAAGGCATCGTGCAATTCAAAGACATCAATGTCGCTGGGGGTCACGCCCGCCATTTCATAAGCGCGCCGCGAAGATGAATATGCCGCTTGCAAAAACATCGGATCCTTACGTGAGTGGACAGCAATCGTATCTGTAGCTGAAGCAGAGCCTGAGATGAGAATGCGCGGTTTACGCATCACCTTATCCGCAGGGACAATGACCGCTGCCGCAGCGCCATCGCCTGTGGGCGACGCATCCAACAGGTTGATCGGCGTAGCGATCATGGCTGATCTTTCAAACTTTTCAACAGATATTTTTTCATGCAAACGCGCATACGGATTGTGCATGGCATTGGCATGTGAATTAATGCTGAACGGTGCAAAGTCTTCGTGCTTCCAACCATATTCGTGCATGTACCTGCGCATCACCAGCGCATTGATACCCACGAACGAAATCCCCTGTTCCACTTCGTAATCGGCATCCGCCGCAGTGGCTAATGCGGCGGTGACATCGCGTCCCGCCTTGTCTGTCATCTTTTCGACGCCCACTACCAGCGCAGAATCTACGTCGCCGGAAGCAACAGCCATCAGCGCGGAACGAAACGCCGCAGCTCCTGATCCGCAGGCTGCTTCTATCTTCACGGCTTCCTGTCGCCACAGCCCGATCCAATCTGAAAAAAATGTACCCAGTTGATTCTGCCCGCTGACCATGGATGAAAGCATGTTGCCAACGTACAGCGCATCGACTGTTTCCATGCCTGCATCCTGCATGGCGGCAAAAGCGGCATCTCCGCCGATCTCACGCAGGGACTTGTCCCAATGTTCATCTATTTTAGTTTGGCCAATTCCAAGAATTGCGACTTGTCTCATATAAATTTCCTCGCTTAAATTCTACCGCATCCTGCTATCAGGAACTATCATAAAACGAAGGGAACAAAACTGTTGCAGGTTCGTCCATTTCTTGCTATGCTTGGGTTTATCTTAAAGGAGCACGAATGAAAAGTTTTCTGTTTAGTTTGAGCATTGCCCTGTTGATGACGGGCTGCGCATCTCTTGCAACGCAAACTGCCGCCACGCCTGCGCTGCCGGTCCTTGCAGATGAATGGACAGTGGAAATGACCCATTCAGGCGGGATCGTGGGATTGATGCGCGCCATCAAAATCTCATCAGACGGAAGTTATACAGTCACCGATGAACGCACCAACAAAACTATTTCAGGTGAACTTTCCAAAGATGAGCTGGCGAAATTAACAGAGGTCATTGCAAGCACGAATTACATCCCCAGCGAAAAACCAAAGGGCGTCTGCGCGGACTGTTTCATTTATGATATTGAGATACAAGGCAGTGAGAAAAATCTCGCAGTCCAGCTGGATGATATCTCTCTGCCGGGCTCGGGCATGGAGAATTTGGTTACATTCCTGCGCGGGCTGATCGATTCT
The DNA here is from genome assembly GCA_016789485.1 of Anaerolineales bacterium. Taxonomy (GTDB): domain Bacteria; phylum Chloroflexota; class Anaerolineae; order Anaerolineales; family Villigracilaceae; genus Villigracilis. The sequence goes on from JAEURE010000111.1 coordinate 7,135, forward strand.
TTCTTGAAATAATCATGCAAAATTCCGAGTGGCTTGAAAAATATTTTGAAAGGGTGGCGCAATCTTCCGCCGAGGGACACGAAGCGGTGGAATATGTCCGCGCAAGGAAAATCAAAGTTGGGATGAGGCGCGCAAGAAAAAGCGTGGGAGCATTCTGGACACTCGAAGGAAAATTTTTCCTGAATTCAATCCACCACACAAAAGAATCCGTTTTGGAAAATCCGCGCGCATGGACGTTGTTTGTGCATGAAGTCCGTCATTTGCAACAAGGGGCGCTCACCGCCTTATCCATTTACGGGGAATTGGATGCCTGGCAGGTGGAATTTAATCTCTACAAAAGATTGACGGGAAAATCACTACACGCGGTTTTGGAGGAGCTCTTATCCCTGCCCTTGAACATGGACCGGAAAAATCTTGAACACGCGCGCAAACTGATGATGCAATATGCTGGAAAAGGTTATGGCGCAAACTGGCTGCCGCTGTATCCGATCCACAAAGAGATCAGGTATTGGGTTACACGCAGACATTAATCTACACGCCTATTTACAAAACTAACAGGATTTTTTAATGTAAAGAAGTTCTTTTGTTGTATGATGAGGTCAAGAGAAAGGAGGTCGCGATAGAAGTACCACCTGAAACACATCATGAAGGGAAGGCCGAAACGCTCCAACCTGGTTAAAGCCAAGCTTTAGTGCCAGACGTTCCCCAAACGAAATGAAGGTTGCAATTCGCCTCCTTCCCCGATATAAATACCTGACGGATGAGTGCCCCTCATCCGTCTTTTTGTTTAATTATCTGGTTAAGATAAGGCGAAAATAAATCATATCCTTTCCATTGCCTTTCGCATCCTGTCTAATCCCTCTTTCAGTATCCCTCGCGAC
>JAEURE010000112.1 GCA_016789485.1 Anaerolineales bacterium
GCATAACTCGCGGCTGTCCGCTCTTTGCACCAATGGTTGTAACCTCCACCATGGGGAGACCGACAATCTCGGTAAAACCGCGCTTTCCGTTGGTCAGTTTGAATGCGGCACTATCCAGGTAATGCAGGCTGTTTGCCAAAAACAACGAGACGGGTTTCAACATGGCAAAACGATGCAGGAATTTTTGAAAGGCGCTTGGTTTTTTATTCATTTTTCCAGCCAGATGGTAACGGGTCCATCGTTATGGATTTGGACTTCCATATGCGCGCCAAATTGACCTGTTTGTGTCGGCACGCCATGTCCGCGCAGGAGTTCGATGAAACGATCTACAAGTGGAGAGGCGATTTCGGGCAAGGCTGCATTGATAAATGAGGGACGCCGTCCCTTACGAGTATCGGCATATAAAGTAAACTGCGAGACGACGATTGCCTCACCTTTTACATCCAACACGGAAAGATTCGTCTTGCCCTGTTCATCCTCAAAGATGCGCAGGTTCGCCGCTTTCTCCGCGAGGAACTGAGCCTGCTCTTCCCCGTCATCATGACCAACGCCTAAAAGAATCAACAGACCTTTTCCGATGCTGGAAATGGTCTGTTGATTGACAATAACACTGGCTTTTGAAACGCGTTGGATGAGTAGGCGCATGGTAAAAGGGAAGAAAACAAGTAAAAGTGTTTCCACTTTTACTTCTCACTCTTCAACTTGTATATCAACTACGGAAGTTGCATTGCCTCGCGGACTTCTTTCATAGTCTGTTGGGCAATGGTTCTTGCACGCCTGGCTCCGTCATTCAAAACATCCTGAACATAGCTTTCCTGTGAAGCCAATTCAGCGCGTTTGGCGCGGAAAGGTTCAAGGTTCTTGTTCAAGTTTGCTGCAAAGCGCAGCTTGCAATCCACACAGCCGATGCCGGCCCTGCGGCATTCGACATTAATCATATCGACTTCTTCCTGCGGGGACATGATCTTGTGCATCGTAAAAACGTTGCAAACATCAGGATTGCCGGGATCGGTCTTGCGCTGACGAGCGGGGTCGGTGACCATTTCTCGCACGCGCTTGGTAGTTTCGTCAGGAGTCAAAGCAAGTTCGATGTGGTTATTCAAACTCTTGCCCATCTTATCCTTGCCATCGATGCCGACGACTTTCAACACTTCGGTATGCTTCACCTGCGGCTCGATTAAGACCTTGGTGTTATAGCGATAATTAAAGGAACGCACGATCTCGCGCGCAAATTCGATATGTGGAGCCTGGTCAATGCCAACTGGAACAACATCCGTTTTATACAGAACGATGTCCGCGGTCATCAGCACAGGATACCCCACCAGGCCATAATTCACATTCTCAGGCTGCTGGCGGACCTTTTCCTTAAAGGTCGGCAGATCGGTCAACTTACCGAACTGCGTCACCATCGAAAGATAAGTGTGTAACTCCATCACTTCTGGCACATGCGACTGCACGAACAAAATCGACTCCTCGGGACGAATCCCCGCAGCCAGCCAATCCAATGCCATTTCAAACGTGTTTAGCTTCAGATCCTGTGTAGTTTCCACAGTGGTCAACGCGTGAACATCCACGATGCAATACACACAGTCATATTCATCCTGCATTGCAACATAATTCTTGATCGCGCCAAGATAATTCCCCAAATGCTGCCGCCCCGTTGGGCGTGCACCCGAAAATACTCTTCCCTTTTTTGCCATTCGTAACCTCTTAGTCAACCATCTTTGAGATGATTTTTAGAATCTCGCCCGCTTCCGCGTGACGTTTTGTTTCCAATTTGGAATAGACCAATCGCCCGTTCACACTGACCTCGAACCTGCCCCCGTCCGAGGGAATCAACGCCACCGACTCAATGACATGCTCGTACTCTTTGAGCAATTCCTCTGCCAGACTCACGGCCCGGCTGGTATAGTGTCAAACTGCGCAGTAAACGACCTCGATCTTGAGCATAAAGCCCTCCCGAAATATGTTAGAAAATTATAACATGGCGCGTCTTAAGGCTTGCCACGCCCTCTCATGCAAGCTATAATCTCTTGACAGTACTAGAAAGAGCAAGCACCCAAACGACATATTTTGCAGTTTTCCCTGCCAGTGTTGTTTGGGCACAAGGAGAAAAAATGCCCGTTTATACCTATCGTTGTGAATCATGCGGTGTCCAGTTTGAGCGGCATCAATCTTTCACAGATGCACCACTGAAAACCTGCCCTGAATGCCGTAAAAAGGCGCTCAAGAAGGTTATCACTCCCACCAAGATCATCTTTAAGGGTTCAGGTTTCTACGCCACAGACCATAAATCACCTTCCGGTGAGTCCTCCCCAACAAAGAAGGCTGATAAAAAAGAAAAGAAGGAAAGTCCTTCTGCAGAAAGCAAGCCAGCTGCAAGTGAGAAATCGGAATAAGTAACGACTTTGGAAAGCGCGATGATATCCATCGCGCTTCTTTTCATTAAGTAAGGAGAAAAATCATGTCGATGGAAGATATTCTCAAGGTGCTCGTCAACTCCCGCCAACAACAGGGAAACACGTCCCAATCCGCAGACCCAATGACCAGCCTGATCGGCAGCCTTTTGGGAGGCGCACAAACCCAAGGACAGTCACATGCCCCTGTCGCTCCACCCTCCTACTACCAGCAGCAGCAACAGGCGCAACAACAACAGCAAACTGGCGGCCTCGGCAGCATGATGGGGTTGCTGGAAATGGTCATGGGAGGCAATCAGGGAAATACAGGTATGCCATCCTCCCTGGGAGCGAATAACCCGGTTATGGCGCTCTTGCAACCCTACGTGGAAAAACTCGCCAAGAAGATGAACATCCCGCCGCAGATCGCAATGACCGTGGTGTCCTTCGTGGCGTACAAAATGCTCTCGCACCATCCCACCTCCGGGCGGGACTCAAACTCCTTCGACCTTGACGCCTTGCTCGGTCAAATGAGCACTGGAAGAATAGATAAGAATATCTACCAAACCAGCGGCATGGTTAATGAAATATCCCGATCCACTGGGCTGGATGAAGCCACAGCCGCCAAGACTCTGGATGCCGCCTTCGGGATGTTCGGCAAGCAAATCCAGAAAGTTAATGCTCCAACCACAGCCAAGCCAAGAGTAACCCCAGGCGCCAGAGGATTAAGATCCACCGGCGCGAGAGGTTCTGCAAAAGTCAAGCGGGGCTAATCTTTAATGACAAACAAAAGGCGGCGCAAATGCGCCGCCTTTTATTTTCTACGCATCCAGATCAACACCACTGCAAACGGGATCAACGCAAATACAGCGCTGACATACGCCATCATGTTATACCCCAGCGCCGCAAAGATGAAGCCGCTCTCCAAACTCCCAAACGCGGAAGCCAGACCCACCAGCAGATCATTGAAGCCTTGCGTGCGGGAGCGTTCCAGCGGAGAAAGCTGATCGGCAAGCAATGTCGAGCCGCCCACAAAACAAAAATTCCAGCCAAGACCAAGCAGGAACAAAGCCACACTCAACGGCAGCACATCGGGGGAAATCGTCGCGGCGATGCACGAAATAATCAGCGTAGCCGAACCTGTCAGAATAACAGGACCCCGCCCCCAGCGGTCCGCGAGGCGCCCGGAAATAATCGAAAAGGCATACATCCCAAACGTATGAGATGCGATCACCGCAGAAATATCCGTCAACTCATGATGGTGGTCGCGCATGTGCAGAGACGTGATGACCATGACCAGCACCATCACCATTTGACCCAGCACCATACTGACGACAGCGACCAGCGCGGCTGGCTGACGCAAAATCTGAAACACGCTTCTTACTTCGCCTGTGCCTATCACTGTTTCAGGGAATTTTTCCGCCACCTCTTTGCCAATCTCGCGCGGGTCGGGGCGCAGACCTATGTACACCACCACTGCGCCAATCGCGAACAAAACAGCCGCAACGAGATAAGCGCCTGCCAATTCGTCAATACCCCACGAGCCAACGAGACCACCTGCGGGTCCTGCTACGAACGGACCAATCACCGAACCGACCGTCCCACCGATGACTACATTGGAGATCGCCCTTCCGCGATGTTCCGGACGATTGACCTCTGCCGCGGCAAAGCGACCCAGCTGCACTGCCGCATTTGCAATTCCCATCAAAACCATGCCGCCAAGAAAAACGGAAAAGGAATGAATCGCAATTGCATAGAACGTCAACCCTGAGCCGAGCACACCTGTGCTGAGACCAGTTACCAAGCCCCCGCGCCGGCCGATGCCGTCGAAGACATATCCCCACATATACGCAGAGAATGCGCCCGCCAGCAAATAGACCGCTGTCGGCACACCTGCCCAATCCGAATGTCCGCTAAGTTCCTTGCCGACAATGGAGTTGAGAGTCGCTGCGGCGATAAAACCTGCCGAGGCAAGCGATTGTTGAGCAAAAAGAATACCTGTAATTTTTCGTGCAATGGATTCGAGGTTGGTCATAGGATCCCTTTTTTAAAGATGAAGCCGAGTATAACAAAACTCGCCTCGAGATTTATTTCGAGGCGAGTCATTCTTATTGCTTCTTACCGATTACTTCTTCTTTGCAGCCTTCTTTTCCACAACTTTCTCTACGCGTCCCATGGCATCCATCACCGCCACAGAAGCGATCTGTACAATGGCATTCACATCGTCACCCGTTTGCAGCACATGGACAGGCGCGCCCACGCCGAGCAAGATCGGTCCAATGGCTTTGGCATTACCCAAACGAGCCAGCAGTTTATAGGCGATATTCGCCGATTCCAACGACGGGAACACAAGCACATTCGCATCCTTCACCGCGCTGAACGGATAGCGTTCTTCCGCGATCTCGGGAACCACGGCAGTATCGGCTTGCATTTCACCGTCCACATGCAGGTCAGGTCGGCGTTCTTTGACTAAAGCCACAGCCTTGCGGACCTTGTCCGAGAGCGGGTGTGGAGTGGAGCCAAAATTCGAGAAGGAAAGGAAAGCCACATGCGGGTCAATTTCCAGTTTCACGGCGTAATCGGCTGCAAGGGTGGCTATCTCCGCAAGATCTTCAGCGGTTGGATCAATATTCACAGTCGCATCCGTGAAAAGGAAGACCTTATCTTCCACGATCATGATGTACACGCCTGCTGCGCGCGTTGCACCCGGGGCGGTGTGGTGGATCTGCAAAGCAGGACGAATCACTTCAGGATAATCATAGGTCAAGCCTGAAACGAAGGCATCCGCATCCCCCATCTTCACCATCAGCGAACCGAAGATATTGGGATCTTGGATTTTCTTTGTCGCATCGCTGGCCATGACACCCTTGCGCTGGCGGATTTCATAGAAGGATTTAGCATAGGCTTCCAGCCTGTCAAATTTGCTGGGATCAACGATCTCAGGTTTATATTCCAACCCAAGATTCTTGAGATGGCCTTCGATCACATCTTTACGCCCGATCAACACAGGGGTGGCAATGCCTTCATCCTGAATTTGATACGCGGCGCGGATGATCTTCTGCTCTTCACCTTCCGCAAACACCACGCGCTTCGTCCCACCCGACGAACGAGCCTTGTTCTGGAAGAAGTAGCGAATGCGCTCGCCCTTCCCCTGACGGTACGCAAGTTGCTCCTTGTATTCATCGATGTCAATGGTCTTGCGAGCCATGCCGGTCTTCATTCCCATTTCAGCTACGGCAGGCGCTTCCCACAAGAGCACACGCGGATCAAGCGGCTTGGGGATGATGTACTCGCGCCCAAACTTGATGCTCTCGCCGCCATACGCGCGGATGACTGAATCTGGCACATCTTCTTTTGCCAACGCTGCCAGCGCTTTCGACGCCGCGAATTTCATCTCTTCGTTGATCTGCTTTGCGCGCACATCCAACGCGCCGCGGAAGATAAACGGGAAGCCAAGCACGTTATTGACTTGATTGACATAATCCGAGCGGCCTGTCGCGATGATTACATCTTTGCGCGCTTCTCTTGCAAGCTCAGGTTTAATTTCCGGGTCAGGATTCGCCATCGCGAAGATGATCGGGTCTTTTGCCATCAACTTGACCATCTCAGGCGTCATCACGTTTGCAACGGACAAGCCGTAGAACACGTCTGCGCCGCGCAGGGCATCGGTCAAAGTGCGGGCATCGGTCTCAACAAGGAAGCGTTCCTTGTATTTATTCATGCCCTCAGTGCGGCCCTTGTACACCACGCCTTTGCTGTCACACAGCATGATGTTCTCACGCTTCACACCCCAACGGATCGCCAATTCCGCGCACGAGATCGCCGAGGCGCCCGCACCTGAAATCACCAGTCGAATCTCTTCATGCTTCTTCCCGACGATCTCCAGTGCGTTTGCCAGGCCGGCGGATGAAATGATCGCCGTGCCGTGCTGGTCATCGTGAAAGACCGGAATGTTCAACATCTTCTTCAATTCTTCTTCAATGTAGAAACATTCAGGGGCTTTAATGTCTTCGAGATTGATCCCGCCAAACGTGGGAGAGATCGCCGCAACGACCTTGATAATTTCGTCCGGGTCGTGAGAATTCAGTTCAATGTCAAAAACGTCAATATCCGCAAATTTCTTAAATAGAACGCCCTTGCCTTCCATAACGGGCTTGCTTGCCAAAGCGCCACGGTCGCCAAGTCCTAAAATTGCCGTGCCGTTGGAAACCACTGCCACCAGATTGCCTTTCGAGGTGTACTCATAGGCGTCATCGGGGTTTTTTTCGATCTCCAAAACAGGCTCCGCCACGCCCGGGGAATAAGCCAGACTCAGGTCTCTCTGCGTATCCATCGGCTTGGTAGGAACAATTGCAATTTTGCCGGGCTTGCCTTTTAGGCGGTGATATTCAAGTGCATCTTCGCGTGTAATTTTAGCCATAGTGCCTCCAGTGATTTGATGACCATCAAAGAATTTCGAGCAGGACAGTCCCTTGCAAATTATCGCATGACTTGCCTAAAGAAAATAGTTCCTTTTGTCACGATTTTTGGGCGCTACCTGCCAAACCATATATATTCTTACCCCAATCAGGAAAAAAGTTCCGGCAAAGAACCTCAACCACCGTGAAGAAAGTCTTCTACCACCCGACAGACGAGCCGTACTTTCTCCTCCTCCAGTTCTGGGTACATGGGCAGGGACAATACCTCACGCGAGGCGGTTTCCGTAATAGGGAAACTACCTTCGTGAAAACCCAAAGTGGCATAAGCAGGTTGAAGATGAATTGGAACAGGATAGTGGACCAAAGAATGAATTCCCCGTTCCTTCAAAAACGCTCGCAGAGCATCCCGCCGCGGATGCCGAATCACAAATTGATGAAAGACATGCTGAGAATCTTCAGGCTGCTCCGGGAGTGTCACCCCTATGCCTGCCAACAGCCCATAATATAAACTGGCCAGTTTCCTGCGGCTGTCGTTCCAAAAATCCAAATACATCAACTTTAACCTCAAGATTCCTGCCTGCAATTCGTCAAGGCGGCTGTTGATGCCCCTCACCGAACTGACATAATGTTCCTTCCAGCCATACTGACGCAAAATCCGCACTTTTTCAGCCAAGTCAGGATTATTGGTAACCACTGCTCCCCCATCTCCAAACGCGCCAAGATTCTTGGTTGGGTAAAAACTAAACGCAGCAATATCTCCCAATGAACCGACCTTACGACCCCGATACAAGGCGCCGTGCGCCTGCGAACAATCTTCCAGAACAAACAAATTTTTCTCGCGTGCAAATTGAAGGATCGGATTCATATCCGCCGCACAGCCGTATAAATGAACAGGAATAATGGCGCGAGTCCGCGAGGTGAATGCCTGAGCAAGCAGATCGGGATTCAGGGCATAGCGAGCGAGTTCGATATCTACAAGAATTGGATGAGCACCAGTCGCCTCAACCGCGCTGATAGTTGCCACTGCGGTATGAGCAGGGACAATCACCTCATCGTTCTCACCAATTCCGCAAGCCAGCAAAGCCAGCTGCAAGGCTTCCGTGCCAGAAGCAACACCACTCGCATAGAAGACCCCGCAATATTCGGCAAACTCCTTTTCAAATGCTGCAACTTCAGCGCCCAGAATAAATGAACC
>JAEURE010000113.1 GCA_016789485.1 Anaerolineales bacterium
GAGTCCGCTTTTGTAGATGGGGCGAATCATATTCAGATCTGGTGGGAGATCATCCTGCCGTTGGTCAAAGCACCGCTTGCCACGGTTGCCACCTTCCTTTTCGTTGGTTTGTGGAACAGCCTGCTCACGCCCTTGATGTACTTGCAAACCGTTGATCTTTACACGCTGCCTGTTTACGTTTCCACGCTATACAATATCAATAACACGGTACAGCAGTGGCCCACCATCATGACGGCGGCTGTGCTCACGACCGTTCCTCTCATCATTGTGTTTTTCTTTGCTCAACGATTCATTCTTGAAAGCGTTGTCGTTTCTGGCCTGAAAGGATAATGTGGATCTCGAACACCTTGTAGGGCAAAAGCTTTTATTTGCTTTCCATGGCAAGGAAACACCTTCGCCCGAAATCGTAAACGCGTTTAAGAAATATTCACCGAGCGGAATTTCACTTTTTCGCAGCCTCAACATTGGCACACTTGCGCAACTCAAAGAGTTAAATGAATCGCTTCAACGCCTTGCACTTAAACTCGGCTTGCCTCCGTTGATCATCGCCACCGACCAAGAAGGTGGACAGCTCATGGCGGTTGGGGATGGCACGCCTTTGCCCGGTAACATGGCGCTCGGTGCCGCGCGTTCAAAGGAACTTGCTCGCAAGGCTGGTGAAGTGCTTGGCCGCGAAATGGCTGCGCTTGGCATCAATGTCAATTACGCGCCCTGTGCTGATGTCAACATCAACCCGAACAATCCCGTGGTCGGTATTCGTTCGTTTGGCGAAGATCCCATTCTGGTTGGGGAACTGGCCGCCACCATGATCGAGGGAATCCAATCTCAGGGCGTGGCTGCCACTGTCAAGCATTTTCCTGGTCACGGAGATACGGCCAGCGATTCCCATCTTGGCCTGACAACTGTTCCGCACTCGCGTGAGAGACTCTCCGCTGTGGAATTACCCCCGTTCATCTCCGCTCTCAAAGCGGATGCCAAACTGGTGATGACTGCCCACCTCGGCATCCCCTCCATCGACGGCCCCGATGCTCCACCCGCTACGTTATCTCCAAATATCATCAACGGCTTGTTGCGCCGCGACCTCGGCTTTGACGGTGTCGTCGTCACCGACGCAATGGACATGCACGCCATCCGTCAGGGTGAATTGTTGCGTGAAGATTCACTCCGTGCTGCAAAAGCAGGTGCAGACTTGCTTCTTATCACCAGTGACCCAATGGATCAAACCCGCGCCTTTGAAGCCCTTTTGGGTGGAGCACAGTCAGGCCAGCTCGCAATGGATGAATTGCAGGCTTCTGTTGCTCGCATCACCCGTTTGAAGAATTGGCTGACAGAAAATTGCTCCACGCCTGATTTGAGCGTGATCCGATCTGCCGAACACATGCGGATTGCGGACGAAATTGCGGAGAAATCCATTACTATGGTGCGCGACCAAAATAAATATCTGCCCATCAAATTGGAATCTGATCAACGCATTGCTGTTATCATTCCAATTCCGGAAGACCTCACCCCGGCGGATACTTCCTCGTACATTCAGCCCAAGCTTGCAGAGTCAATCCGAAAATACCATAAACAGACGGATGAATTCAAAATTCCATATGCTCCCAGCGAGCAGGACGTTGCCGCAATGCTGAACCTCATCCACGAATACGACCTGATCGTGGTGGGGACGATCAATGCGTATGCCGAAAAAAAGCAGGCGGAGTTCGTCCGCCAATTGCTGCAAACTGGCAAGCCTGTCATCGTTGTGGCAATGCGCCTGCCGTATGACCTTGCCGCTTTCCCGCATGCTTCCACGTTCGTTTGCACATATAGCATTTTGGAGCCATCCATGCGGGCAGTAGCGCGGGCGCTCTTTGGCTTCGGGAAGATGACTGGTCAATTGCCAGTGTCAATTCCCGGGTTGGGCGAAGCGGGCAGTTAATCCAAAGAAAAGAAACCTATGTCACTCTATTCTGAAATAATCGAACAACCTGAACGAATCGGATCGCTTCTTGCATCACAAAAGAAAACAGTGGGGCGGATCGCTGATGCCATTCAAAAGCGTGATATCCAGTATGTGTTCCTTGCCGCGCGCGGGACTTCTGACAACGCGGGCCGATACGCTAATTATTTACTTGGCGCACTGAACGGACTCCCGCTTGCATTGGCGACGCCTTCTCTCTTCACGTATTACAATCAACCCCCAAGATTAAAGAATGCGCTGGTGATTGGCATTTCGCAATCAGGACAGTCGCCTGATATTGTCAGTGTTTTGGAGGAAGGTAAAAAACAAAATTGTCTGACACTGGCAATCACGAATGAGGCACGATCTCCGCTTGCAAAGGCTGCTGATTTTCTGCTGGATGTTCAGGCAGGTAAAGAGAAAGCTGTGGCGGCGACAAAAACGTATACAACTGAACTGATGTCTATTGCGATGCTTTCGACGGCGTTGAATGGAAACACAGCGCGTTGGAAGGAATTGGCAGAAGTTCCGCGTTGGATGAAATCTGTGTTGAAACACGATGCGCTGATCTCGAAATCTGCGGAACGCTACCGCTACATGGACCAGACTGTTGTGTTGGGACGTGGTTTCAACTATGCCACTGCTTTTGAGTGGGCCTTGAAATTGAAGGAACTGGCTTATGTGAAAGCCGAGCCTTATTCCTCTGCGGATTTTCAACATGGCCCCATTGCCATGCTCGAAAGTGGATTCCCTGTGATGGCAGTTGCTCCAAAAGGCAAAGTGTTTGAATCCATGATCGAGATATTAAAGCGCTTGCGAAAGGAACTCTTGGCTGAATTGGTCGTGATCTCAAACGATAAAAAGGCGCTTTCTCTTGCGAGTCTTCCACTGTCTATTCCTGCGGATGTGCCTGAATGGCTTTCGCCCCTGATCTGTATTCTTCCTGCGCAGATGTTTGCCTACCATTTGACGCAGGCAAAAGGATATGACACCGAGCAACCGCGCAGTATCCATAAGGTGACGGAGACGAAGTGAACAAAAAAGAGCAATGGTGAATTGCTCTTTTTTGTTCACAAACATTGTGTGGATAATGGTTTTATATGATAATGTCCCAAATGAAAAGAGGTGACCTGATGCGAGTTTGTGTTCTTTCCGACGAAGTAATTGAAGATTTTGACCCATCGCCTTTTTTACGGGAATATGAATGGGAGATGGTTACCTTGACTGCGCCCGTGAAAGAGAAGATCCGCGCATTGGCTGAAAGCAAGAAATTTGATATTTACCTAAATGTATGTGAAGGCTACGAGTTTGAAGATGAAGAAGACGATGATTGGGGATATCATGCCATTGACGTTGTACGTGCTTTAGAAGATCTAAAACTTCCCTTTACCGGAGCTGGTTCCAACTGCTTTGATCCTACCCGTGAGGAGATGCAGGCGGTTGCTGATGCGAATGGAGTCGGTTTTGCAAAGGGATATCAGGTCAAAGACGTGGAAGAAGCGGAGAAGCTGGTGAAGAATCTTCGCTTTCCCGTTATGGTCAAACACCCAAAGAGTTATGGAAGCATGGGTATGATCAAGGAATCGCGCGCGGAAAACCTGGAGCAGGTGCTTGAGCAAGTCGAGCGCATTTGTTCGGAATTTGGGGCGGCGCGCATGGAGGAATTCATTGTCGGCAAGGAATTCAATGTGCTTGTGGTGGAAAATGCCGACGATCTAAGCCGTCCCTTCGTCTACCCGCCTGCGGAACTGATTTTCCCTCCGAATGAAGAGTTCTGGCACACGGATATCAAATGGAATTACGATGTACCTTTCGATTTCAAGGAGGTGGTTGATCCTGAATTGGCTGCGCGCCTTCAGGATACGGGCAGGCGAATGTTCCTTGCCATGGGCATTAATGGGTATGGACGTTGCGATATCCGCATGAACGAAAAGGGTGAATTGTTCATTTTGGAGATCAATCCCAATCCCGCCATTATGCTCCGCCCTGAGGAATATGGCCCAGCGGATTATATGATCTTGTATGACAAGGATGGCTATAAAGGATTCTTCGAGAGAATATTCCGCGCTGCATTACTCAGGAAGAAGTGAGAATTAGGGATTAAATAAAAAAAGAAGTCCGCTTTCGTTGCGGACTTCTTTTTTTATTTCAAGATCAAGGCTGGCTTACTACGAGGTTGTCGAAATGGATTTCGGCGATTGGTTCGGCGTCTTCGAACGATATGGCTGAGAAGGCGAGGGAACCGAAAGTTGCGCCGCCTGCAATTGTACTTGCTTCTGCCACCAGCTGGCCATTGACTTCGAGTTTTAGTTCGTTGCCGTTGCAGGTTGCGCGGATCTTGTTGGCAACGTTCCCTTGATTGACAACATCCGAATAGGTCCAGTCTACGAGCGGGCTCATGTTGCTGGAGGTCACGCTGCGGATAGTGTAATATCCATCGCCGCTGATTGCCAGCATGTATCCGTCAATGGAGGTGTCGTCGCGCTCTGTGAGGCGGCAGACTACGCCGAAACCTGCGTTGTTGTTTGCTGGGCCGCTGATCATGGTTACATCAAACTCAGCCACGGTGTTATCGAATTGGGAAGTGGTTTTACCCCAATGCCAAAGATCGCTGATCGCGCGTACAACGTAGACACCGTCCTTTGTTTCCACGGTGCCGTTTTCATCGGTGTACGTCTCAAATTCGGTGCTCGACACGCTGAAATCGTCGGTCAGCAAAACATTTGAGGGAACTACAGCCACGGTTGTGGGGGTGGAGATTTCAGGAAGGGTGGGGATAATAGGAACACTTGTGGGAGCTAGCGTTGGTTCCTGATTAATCGTCGGCAGGCTTGTGGCAGGGCAGGCACAGGCCAGCAAAAAAATGGCGGCAATCAAACTGATGGTGAGACGGTTTTTCTTGTTCATTTATTCTCCTTATTTTTTATTGTAGCAGGGAGGGACAGTTTCTCTAAGAGTCCTTTGGTACTAAATATATATCAGCGCAGAGGATGGTCATTAATAACAGAATCAGGCTGAGATTGGAGAACGAGGCGATGTGCCCGTGATTAGAACGGGCCGTAGTTAATCATCACGGCAATTGCGAGGAAAATCAAAGAGGCGAGAATTACCCAGATCCACAAGCCCATGACCCAGCGCAGCCATTTGGGATATGTGACGGCGGTCAGGCCGAGGCAGATGAGCAGAACCGCGCTGGTGGGATAAGCAAGATTGGAGAAACCGTCACCGAAGACATAGGCGAGCACGGCGGTTTGGCGGGTGACGCCGACAAGATCTGCAAGTGGGATAAGGATGGGCATGAGCAGGAAGGCTTTGGCAGAACCGCTGGAGACGAAAAATTCAATGCCGAGGGTCAAGCCGAAAATAAGCAACGCCGCAGTAATGGGATTTGCGTTGTTGAAGACGTTCGCTGCGTTATGCAAAATGGCATCGAGAATGCCGCCCGACGCGATGATGAATTTGACGCTGGCTGCCATGAGGATGAGAGGAATGGCCGGCGCAATTCCTGCAAGACCTTCGCCTGCTGCTTTCCACGCGTCTTTTCCTACACCGGCAATGAGTCCTGAGCCAATGCCTGCGATGAGAAAAAGCAAGCCGACGATGGGCAGGGCAAGGTCGCTGATGGCAGGAACGAACGGACCAGCGAAAAGTATAGCGAAGATCAAGATCACGCAGACAAGCAGAAAGATGATGGCGGGCATGGTGCCTTTGTTTTCATGTGCAATGGAATCTGTGGTGAAGTGACTGTATTTTTCGCGTGTGGTTTTTTCTTCTTCAAAGACCGGCGAGGCCTTGGGATATGATTCCACTTTGCGGGCGTGACGGGTAAGGAAAATTGCCAGCAGAACATACATGAAGAGAAAGATAGCAATGCGATAGCCTGAGCCAGAGAATGCGGGCAATTCGGCAATGCCTTGTGCCACCCCGATGGTGAACGGATTGGTGATAGCGGCGGAGAATCCCATGTTGGTTGCGAGGATGGACATGCCAAGGCCGGTCAATGTGTCCCAGCCAAGGGAATAGGAGAGCGCGATCATCAGCGGGACGAGCGGGACAATCTCTTCAAAGATTCCGAAGAATGCGCCCAATGCCATGAAGAAAAACGAGATGATGAGCAGGAGGGTGTATTTTTGTCCCGCAAAACGGCGTACGATGCGCGCCAGTGCGGCTTTGAGGATTCCGCTTTTATCCATGATCGCAAAAGCCATGCCGACCATGAGGATGAAGACTGTAATGACGATGACGGTCAGCCCGTCAGGTCCAGTCACCACTTCCAACGGAGCAGTAAACCAGCGCCAGATCGGATAATCAGGTCGTTCGGTGAAGGCGAAAGAGTCTGGCAGGAGGGTTTCGCGTCCGTTCACTTCAACACGTTGATATTGCCCAGCAGGGATGACAAGGGTCAAGACGCCAGCGATGACCATCAATGCCAGCAGGATGAGCACGGATTGAATGAACGCTTTTTGGCTGATCTGCGCGCCTGATTTTTGTTCCATGAAGTATTCTCCTGAAAAATAAGAGCGACCTAATTCAAGGTCGCATCTATGATTAAACTACAAGGATTTCAAGAACTCGACAACCGCTTTCGCTTCTTCGCCGCCTGCCTCTGCATGATCCATCAATGGAATGCCATGTGGGCCGGGAATATCAATTGCGCCTGGATAAGCCAGCAATGCAGCCTTGACGATCTCCAATTTGCCAAGCATGGCTGCGGCGAAGACATCGATGCGCGCTCCATGCTCCAGCAGGTAATTGGCGATGGCTTTGTTGCCCATGTGGGAGGCGGCACCGAGTGCGGTTTCAAAATCACCACCACCCCAATCCCAGGTGGCGTTGACGAGTGCGGATTCCTGCGCGAGCAATTCCTTCACGCGCTCAAAATTTCCATGCGATACGCCGACGAATTCCTCAACCAACTTTGCATCCAAGGCAGGTTTTGCGCTCATTGTTTTCTCCTCTATAAAATTTTTTCAGGATTCTACCTTTTTCTTGGCCTTAACCAGCGTCCGCCAAGAAGCAGGGAAAGAAGTACAAAAACGATCGCTGCCCAGCTAAACGCCGTGTTGTCTGCAGCGATCCCAATGACAAGGAATATCATTCCAAGAATCAAAAGAGCGCCAGATGCCCTTCGTTTATTTTGAGTTGTCATTTCCGCGCTCTCACTTCCTGAAATGTTAAAAAACTTCCGTCGAACAAATTTGAGGATCTATCGTTAAGCGTCAACTCGAAAAAGTCAAGCAAATATGAATTGATAATTTTAATCACAGTCTGTCCGCTCAGCGGTCCTTTCAAACCAAGCTGCGGGGCAACAGGTGAAAGCAAAGGCAGGTCGCTGAAATCGTAATGCTTTGTACCATCAATGCTGATCACCCCCATATTGTTTTCAGCGTTTGGCAGGAATTGATTGAAGAGTCTATTGTTTTTACTGTCTGTTAAATCCGCCCAACTCTGACTGAACATAAAGAAAGACGGCTGTGAAACACCGCCCTCGATAACCTCTGCCGAGACCGGCCGCATAAACGGGTCCATGCCGAGCACGGCTTTGCAACGAGTATCCGTACCGCAAAATTGGATGGCTGCGCCGCCGCCCGTGGAATGACCATAGACCCCGACGCGCTCCAAATCCAGCCTGCCCTCAAACGGATTGCCCGCTTCTTCATCCCAAGCTGACAATTGATCCAGCGCAAAAGACATATCTTCAGCCCATTGATGTACCAGTTTGCGAGCTACAACTTCATAGTTGGGGTCTTCAGCATCCTCAGGCAGAGCCTTCGGGTTGTTTGGCGCAACCGTCCCATCAGGGAAAACGGTGATGACCGCGCCGTAAGTATGTTGGATTCCAACTACAACATAACCATGACTTGCCAATTCCAAAGCCTGACCCGTATTTTGCGCGTTGAATCCGTTCCAGCCGTGAGAAAATAAAATCACGGGAAAACCGTTGTCCCCGGCTGCGACTTGCGCGTCTGTGTAGGCAGGGATTTCAACCAAT
>JAEURE010000114.1:0-4903 GCA_016789485.1 Anaerolineales bacterium
TCAAGCCTGCGCGGCGTTTTATAAATCGATTCATCCGCCTGATCAATTTTTTCTTGAATCAAACTTTTGATCTGGTCGAATGAAAAATTCAACGAATCATAATGAACAAGGAGCGTGCAATAGGCAGGGACGGTTTCAAGCACGCCGTTCGTATGCCGCAAAAGCGTATTGAGCGCATGCACGCGATGATTGATAACGGGATCGATTTCATCGCCAAGTTGAATCAACAAAGCAGAATCGCCAAGCGGCTTAAGCATGGTTACATGAGTTCAAAGATGGAGATGGATTCGATGTGATAGGTTTGAGGGAAGAGATCGAAGGGAGTTACTTCCGTTAGACGATAACCGCCGTGGGTGAGCCGCGCCGCATCGCGCGCCAGTGTGGACGGGTCACATGAAACATAGACAATGATTTGCGGCTTGATCTGGAGAATGGCGTCGAGAGCATGTTTTTCGATGCCTGCACGCGGCGGGTCAACGATCATATGCACGGGTTGGGTAATTTGTTGAGCGAGCACAGGCAGGATTTCTTCGGCTGCGCCTTCATACAACTCCACGTTGTCGAATTCATCAAGGTTGAAGCCGAAATCTTCACAGGCAGATGAGGAGGATTCAATGCCGATAATTTTTCCGTATTTCGGCGCGAAGAATTTGCTGAATAATCCGGCGCCACAATAAATATCAAGAAGTGTGTCAGCCTGCGAAGCTGGCAGGCGGGCAAGGATGTGTTCAACCATTTTCTCTGCCATCTTCGTATTGACTTGAAAAAATGAATCGGCAGAGACTTTGAATTCTCTCTCCAGAATATTGACGAAGAAATGATCCTGCCCCGCAATAACGACGGGATGATTTTCGTACATATGCACGACGGAAATGTCGGCTTCGATCTCGAGCTCGGGAGTCTCCTCCGTATCCGATTCGAGAATGAGCATCAATTCATCATCCTGCCCCGAGCGCAGCGAGACGCGTTCCAAATTCATCCTTGATTCAAATTGCAGCTCGTGCCAGAAAGCATTGATGTTCGTCTCCGGTAGATGGCATTCTTCAATTGGAAATATTGAGTTCCCCTTGGAGTTAATAAAACCCGGCTTACCGTCTTCCGTGAGATGAAACTGCATGTGATTGCGATAATTCCATTCGAGTGGAGATGCCACGATTGGCTTGACAGGCGGATTTGCGATCTTGCCGATGCGCTGAAGTTGGTCGCGCAGAATATCTGTTTTGGCTATTAATTGCTTTTCGTAGGGAAGATTTTGGTAATGACATCCACCGCATTGGGTGAAATGTTTGCATTTTGGTTCGATGCGATCTGGCGATGCATTTAATATCCCTGTCAATTCAGCGCGGGCAAAGCTTTGCTTTTGCTGGGTCAATTGAATGCGGACAGTTTCGCCGGGCAAGCCAAATGGAACAAAGACGGCGCGGCCGTCGGGGAGGCGTCCCATGGCTTCGCCGCCGTAGGTGAGTTTTTCGAGGGTGATTTCGTAAGCCGTGAAGTCGTTCATGATAATAAGATTATACTCAGCAAAAAGAGGAAAGACCATTAAGCGGTCTTTCCTCTTTTTGCTCGTGAAAACAGGTCGCAGCTACCTTATTTCAAAATAAATGAAAGTACGACGAGCACCAGGATAAAGAAGCCTGCGAGTGAGCCAATGCGCACCAGGTCTTTCTTGATCATGCTGTAATCGGGATTGAACTCCACTTTTTGGGGAGGGGTATTCATCACTATCACAGACGGGCTGGGACGTTTATTTTTCTTAGCCATTTTTTTATTTCTCCTTCGATGGTAATTTTCAGATCGATCTCAGAAATCGTTCGGGATGCTTCACGAAAGCATCACCCTTGCGACGACTTCGTCAATTTTGTAATCGCGCAAAAACCACAATGCGCTGATCGTTAACAAGATAGGGATAGCACGAAATAAGTGTTACCGTAGGCGAGCCGGTGGATGCCATCACTTCCACAGCAGTAGGTTCGACCAAAACCGTGCGGTCTACAATATAGACGAACTGCCGCTGCTGGGTGTAAACGATGATCTGGTCGCCGGGCACGAGTCTATCCAGATAACGGAATATCTCGCCATAAACATCATTGTGAGCCGAGAGCACCACGTTTCCATCGCGGCCCGGGTCTGGGGAGCCAATATACTGGCCGACTCCCTTCTTGAGCTGTTCCCAGCCATCGCCCTGAACGATGGGCGCATCCACATTGAGAGCAGGGATTTGCAAACGGACCGCCTGATCCGGCGCAGCAGTTGGCACGGGAATGTTTGCCAGCGATTGCACCATCGGCAGAAGGTGAGATGGAATCTCGGCTTCGTTGGGGCGGGTGTTGCCCTGCGCATCGGGAGGTGTGTGCCCGGAAGGCAATACTACTGCCATCACCAGCGGAGTTGGAGTGACCGTCTCAGGGTTGAGAGCGGCGACAACTTCGTTATTAAGAGTACGGAGCAAGCCGAGTCCGTTGAGAAGCACAACAACCAGACCGATCACTGCGAGCACTTCCACGCCGAGCAGAACACGGTCCATGATTTTGCGGCGGGGCGGGGCGGGGACAGGCTCAGGCGTGGATTCTGTCGCTTCCGCAGTATCAATGACCGGCGCAGATTGAGGCGCTGCGTCAAAATCGAAATCTGGCGCAACAGAAACGACACGTCCCGTGCGGCGGTAATGTTCCAAACGCTCCTTGCGCGCACCGCGTCGTTTCTCCACCAACAGACGGCGGAGTTCTTCAACGGATAGATCTTCAGGTGCTTTCTTGCGAGCCATAGCGAAGGGATTATACCGCAAGGAATGGTCGCAAGATTTTATGTAAGAGGTGCCGTTTTCATCCATTCTTAATATTTAGTTATCTGCCGCGGCTTGATTTCGGTTTGAGATTCTGCTAAAATATAGAACATTTGTTTTATTGTTAATAACAGCACGAGGAAACCATGAAAAATAAAATTCTTGATGAAATCGAAACCAGTCTTCAGGAGACGCGTTCCAACCTGTTGCATTGGGTGGAGACAGCACCTGAAGAAAAGCGCCTCACCTGCCTTGGGCTGGAAGATGAAACTTGCATTGAGGAACATTTGCACGTCATTGACGAATCGCTGGAAAAGATCAAGGAAGGCACCTTGGGCGTTTGCAAAATCTGTCACGAAGCTGTGGAAACCCAGCTTTTACAAATGGATTATACGAGCGCCGTTTGCCTCGGTCATTTTACAGATGCAGAACTGCGCCAGTTGGAAGCCGAACTGGAGTTATCGCAGGTTGTTCAGCGCGGCTTGCTTCCGCGGGATCTGCCTTCCATTCACGGGTTGAACATCGCAGCCTTCAGCCGGCCCGCCCAGATCATCGGCGGCGATTATTTTGATTTTGTGAATTTCAAAGATGGCGCGCACGGAATTGTGATGGCGGACGTAAGCGGGCACGGTGTTTCTGCGGGAATGTTCATGAGCAGTCTGCAAACGGCATTTCACACGCTGGTTCCCGATGCAGATTCTCCCATCTCTGTATTGGAGCGCATCAACCGGCTTTACATTCACAATATCAACTTCACGACTTTCGTGACCACCTTTTTGGGAAAGTACGATCCGCAGACCCGCATCATGAGCTATTCAAACGCGGGACATAATTCTGCATACTTGTATCGCATGTCCACCAATGAAGAGTTCTGGCTGCGTCCAACAGGTCCCGCAATCGGTTTGGTGGAAAAGTTCACCGTTTACAAGGAAGATATCAAACTGGAGCCCGGAGATATTCTGCTTCTCTACACAGACGGCATTACCGAAGCGGCAAATCAGCAGGGCATTCTGTGGGGCGAAGACCGGCTGGCAGATATTATTCGCGGGAGCGTTGAACTTACGGCGGAACAGATCATCCAACATATTCTGAAGACGTTGAAGGTGCACACGGATGGAAGCCCATTTGTAGACGATGTCACTCTGGTGGTGGCAAGAGTCGCATAGAAAAAGACTGTATTGCAAAATATGCACACCCTCGGTATAATGTCAGTCCTTCGGACGGATAGCTCAGTTGGTTAGAGCACTGCGTTGACATCGCAGAGGTCGTAGGTTCGAGCCCTATTCCGTCCACTGGATATAAAAACGCTTCGACCGGGACGAGTAATTGGCCCAGTTTTCTGACAGAGAGTCCAGGCTGATAGTTGAGAGCCTCGACCAGAAACAGCCAGTGAAAACCACCCGCGAGCGGAAAACTGAAAGCCATAGCGAGTAAGTTGAACGGTTGGCTCCGTTATCAGCCTAAGAGATATCCCTGGCATTGCTCAGGATAAATCGGGTGGAACCGCGTGAATTGAATTCTCGCCCCGTTATTGGGCGAGAATTTTTTGTTTGTTTAAGTAAGGAGGCTGCCATGACTCAAGATGGAACTACCGTCACTCATCGGCGCCTCGGAGGTTTGTGCATACCCAAATGGGTATAACTGCTTTTCTCCGAGACGCGCCAATTCTCAAAAAGCAGAAGCAAACCAACGTTAAGAAAGGAAGCGAAAATGTCACAACAAGAAAAATATCAGGATACATATTTGTACAAGATCCGTCACTCGACGGCGCATGTGATGGCGCAGGCTGTGATGGAGATGTTCCCCGATGGCAAGCCCACGATTGGCCCGCCGGTCGAAAATGGTTTTTATTATGACTTCGACCTGCCGCGCAATCTCACGCCCGAAGATCTGGAAGCCATCGAGAAGCGCATGCGACAGATCGTGCAGGGCAAACATGATTTCAAGAAGACGGTCATCTCTGCGGAGGAAGCGAAGAAGATCTTTGCCGACCAGCCGTATAAACTGGAGTTGATCGAAGGACTCGAAAAAGGCGGCACGGACGAATACGGTCAGCCGTTGGATGGCCCTCCTGAGATCTCGATCTATCAGCAGGATACGTTCACGGATTTGTGCCGT
>JAEURE010000114.1:5000-7890 GCA_016789485.1 Anaerolineales bacterium
GTGGGCCGCATGTGCAGAACACGAAAGAGATCAAACAGGATGCCTTCAAGTTGATGTCTGTGGCTGGCGCATATTGGCGCGGCGACGAGAACAACAAGCAGTTACAGCGTCTCTATGGCACGGCCTGGGAGAGCAAGGATCAACTCAAAGAATACCTGCAACAGCTCGAAGAAGCGAAGAAGCGCGACCATCGCAAGCTGGGCAAGGAATTGGAGATATTCATCTTCGACGATGAGGTTGGTCCCGGCCTGCCGCTCTGGCTGCCCAACGGCGGAATCATCATTGAAGAGTTGGAAAAACTCGCCAAGGAAATGGAAGAGAAGGCTGGCTATTCCCGTGTGCGCACGCCGAACATCACGAAAGAAGACTTGTTCATCCGTTCGGGGCATCTGCCTTATTATGCCGAGAGCATGTACCCGCCCATGGAATTGGAAGGCGTAAAGTATTACATCAAACCGATGAACTGCCCGATGCATCACAAGATATTCGGATCAAAAGGCCGTTCCTATCGTGACCTGCCCGTCCGCCTCGCCGAATACGGAACCTGCTACCGTTACGAGAAGTCTGGTGAACTCTTTGGGCTGATGCGCGTCCGCTCGATGCAGATGAACGATGCCCATATCTACTGCGGCGAAGACCAGTTCGAGCAGGAGTTCATGGGCGTGGTCGAGTTGTATAAAAAATACTTCGAGTTGTTCGGCATCGACAAGTATGTGATGCGTCTTTCCCTGCACAGCAAGCAGGGACTTGGCAAGAAGTATGTAGACAACGAGGCCCTCTGGATTAAAACAGAGGACATGGTACGCCGCGCCATGAACAATGGAAACGTCCCATACGTGGAGGCTGCTGACGAAGCCGCTTTCTACGGACCAAAGATCGATGTGCAAATATGGTCTGCCATCGGGCGGGAGTTCTCGCTCGCCACGAATCAAGTGGACTTTGCAGTTCCTTCGCGTTTCGACCTGAAATTCACGAACAAGGAAGGTGCAGACGAAGTGCCACTTTGCATCCATCGCGCGCCGCTTTCCACGCACGAACGCATGGTTGGATTCCTACTTGAACATTACGCAGGCAACTTCCCTGTCTGGCTCTCGCCTGAACAGGTGCGCGTCATCTCGATCACGGATGCACAGAACGAGTACGCGGAAAAGATCGCAAAACAATTGCGCGAAAATGGCATTCGCGCCCATGCCGATTTGAGCGCTTCGCGCATGAATGCGAAGATCCGTCAGGCGCAGTTGATGAAAGTGCCATATATGATCGTACTCGGCGACAACGAGATGCAGGCCGAGCAAGTATCGCTACGTGTACGCGACGGCAGCCAGCAGAACAACATTCCGCTGAGCGAATTTATAGCACGAGTGAAAGATAGAATTTCAAGACGCGCAAGCGAACTATAATGACAAAAACTGGAGAGCCAAAAAGCTCTCCAGTTTTTGTTTACTTATGTAATTGTCTCAAAATGAACAGTGACGATCCTTGAATGACAAGCGCAGTCAGCGATGCGAGGCCAAAGGAAACCGCGAGAGAAGTATTTTCGATCAACAAGCCAAGCACAAGATAAAAACCTGCAAAGGCGAATAGGCCCAGTGTGAGACCATGCAGCACATGGATGGCACCATCTGAGCCTTGCTGACGTTGGGCAAAAACAGCAAGGATGCTGGCAAAGAGAGGGAAGGTGGTCAACAGTCCCGTTAGTTTTGAACCGACGATCGGCGCAATACCTGTAACAAACAAAATGAAGCTTGTCCCGACCAGAATACGTACGGGAATGTCCCATTGATTGAGTGTGGATGCGGCCACCTGCTCCGCTTTTTGTTTAGGCATGAGCCAAACCCCAAGCGAGATCGTAAGCAACGCCAGCGCAAAGAGCGGAAGCAAGGGCATTAACAATTCCTGCAAAGCGACAGTGATCAACGCAAAAACGGTCAAGCTGCCCAATGTTGTAATTCGCCAGTCAAATTTTGTGGAAAGCCAGGCGTGGAAAAGGCAAAATGCGATCAATGAAAATGCGCCGCTCAATGTACCCAGGATGGCGTTCGCGGCAAAGGGAATGTCATGAGTGATGGCAAGGAAGAAGATAACCGGGCCTGAGGTGAGCGGCAGCCCCACGATCCATCCGCTGACAGCAGGTCCCCAACGCCGCCCAGCCAAACTGGCCGTGCCAATAATGAGGGGAGCGAGAATTAGTTTCAGGGTGAGAATGTTCATCGCAAAAAGATATTACCTTGTCATGGCATAAATAGTGAGCAGGATGGTAAAGTCTGCGACCATGTGGCCAAACACGGCTGCCAACAAGCCGCTATCTTTGTGAAATAATTGCCGCCAAAGCCAGCCTGCCGAAACCAGGATCATAACAGCAAACAGTATGGAATATGGGCTCACCCTGCCCCACAGGATCATGGCATGATAACCTGCATAAATCACATCACCGATGTAAAGCTTTCTTGTGGCACTCCCCAGCACGCCGCGCCAGAAATATTCCTCCACAAACGGGTTGACCAGTGAAAAATAAGCAATAAATGGAAACCAGGCTATTGGATTTAACCCCAGCGATAAAAGCTGCGCGGGCAGATCGTCCGCGACGCCAAACAAATCCCAGAGAAAGTACAGGCCGATTCCACTGGTACTGCAAAAAAGTACGCTGAACAAGATCCACTTAGCGGATCTGCTTTTGAACAGAATATTTAGAGGAACGGCAGGTCGTATCACCAGAAGTGCAAGCAAAATAGCGATATGAAATCCGATCAGCGTAAACCACGCATTTTTGAATAAAAACAATCCTGCCCACACAGCGAGATAAGGAAGGATGGAGATGAAGAGATTCATTGACATCATATCAACGATAGATAAAAAATCAAAAATGGGAGAACCTGATTGGTTCTCCCAT
>JAEURE010000115.1 GCA_016789485.1 Anaerolineales bacterium
CTGACTCGACCAACGCGCGCATCTTCAATAACTTTGCCGAAGATGTGACGGGCTTCAGCTCCACTTCATCCTGCCTGCGGGTATGACGGCGATTCAGAATCTCTTTTTCTTCAGCAACATCAGGATAGCCAATAGACAGCTTGAGCATGAAACGATCCAACTGAGCTTCGGGCAAAGGGAACGTACCTTCATATTCAATTGGATTCTGAGTCGCCATCACAAGAAAAGGTTCGGGCAGCGCCATGCTCTCGCCTTCGAGAGTCACTTGTCCCTCTTGCATGGCTTCAAGCAAAGCAGACTGCGTCTTCGGTGATGCGCGGTTGATCTCATCCGCAAGCACGATGTTCGAGAAGATCGGTCCCTGCCGAAGTTGAAAACGATTCTGCACTCGATCCAACACGTAGCTGCCAGTGATATCACCGGGCAAAAGGTCTGGCGTAAATTGAATGCGTTTGAAATCAAGCCCAAGCACTGCCGCGAATGAACGCGCGATCAACGTTTTGCCGAGCCCGGGATAATCTTCCAGCAGCACATGCCCGCCAGCCAGCACTGCAGACATGATCATCTCCAACACGCCGCGTTTTCCAACTACTGCACGCTCCACCTCATCCATCACCTTCTGCGACGTCACAGCAACATCGTTGATCTTACTCATGTTTGATCTCCATTTGTTCTTCAAGGTACGCCACCACCTGCTCCAATTCAATATCAAGCGGAGTGGAATTATTCTTTAATACAAAACCTTCAGGCGCATAATCCGCATAGGACGTGTTCACTCCCGCATCTAAAAAAGCCTGGACTCTGTCTGACGGCAACGGGATCCTGCTTGAGGTCCCGCGTGAGGCGGTCTGTTGAATCGATTGCTGGATCTTTCCAAGCAAATGTGCGATCTGCCATTTAAAATAGATTCCGCGATGTCTTTCCTCGATATAACCCGCCATCGCCTCCACCGCCCCGACAATTGGTGACTTGTTCACCGGGCTTGATTCTTCCTTGTAGCGTTTCCCGTAAAAACTTCCGATGGCAATGTACAGGATCAAGATCAATAAAAATGCCCACAAAATTTGCTGGGGGATAACAAGCCCTATTAAATTCACCGTCCACACCAAATAAGATGCAAAACCGACCACTGCACCAGCCAGCCAGCGGCGCATGGGAAATAATAATACTGCGATGAGAATTAATAATAACGTGGAAAGAATCGACTTCCAGGTATTTACCGGTTCGTTTCGCACGCTTTTAGAATGCTGGTCAGGCACTGCTTCGCCTCCTTAATTTCTTCCGGACTGACGTTCTGCGCCCCATAGCGGACCTTCTCAAACACGCGTGTTAATCCGTTTATGGCTTGGCCGGGCAATCCCTCTTTTTCAAGATAACTTGCGAATTCAGAAGGCGTCATCGCTTCTTCACGAGCAATGCCGCGATATTCATTCACAGCCGCATTCATGCGCGTATAACTGCGGATAATGACATTTCTGGACTCTTTATTTTTGGAAAGATCGGTTAATGCAGAACGGGCGATTTCAGCGATCTCTTCGAGATTATTTTTTGGTTTAAACCAGCGGTCTACAAAGCGATTGAAAAGTACAACAGCAGTCACACCAATGACAACTGCAACCAATGCCGTGATCCAAAACTCCGACTGCGGGTTTACTTCTGGCGCTATGAATGTCTGCTGTTGTGTGGTTGTCTCCGCTCCAGGCGTTTGAGATTGCCCCTCTTCCGAAAACATGGGATTATTTTGGGCGAAGCGTCCCATGACCATCATTGCAATCACTGTAAACGCCAGAAAGCGCAGTAATTGTGAGAGCCAACTCTTGCCAGTCTGCGGGCGGATGGGACCCAGCATCGCCAAAAACAGCACAAAGAACATACCGATCACGAAATATCGAAACCACGAAACTTGATTTCGATCTTCCGGAATACTGGAATTTGAAAGCCTGAAAAAGTTATCAAGCTTCACCATGTTCGGCTCATCAAATTTCATGCCGTTCAACCCCGAGGCAAGGATAATCAAGCCGGTCAAAGCAAGAAAGGCCAGCAGGATGATCCAAATTTTTCCATTAAAAAGTGATCTCATGAGTTGCCTTTGTTATTTTACCAAGAACCCATTCTGGGGTAGCCCGCCTGTAGTAGGGTTTTCCCAAACTCCACTCTGGTATACTGCCAGTCAAAAATCAGGAAAAGAGTCCCATGTCCACTACTTTTATCAACAAAATCGCCCTCGTCACAGGTTCGGGACGCGGCATCGGCAAAGCCATTGCTCTGCATTTTGCCCGAAACGGCGCGGATGTGATCATCAACTTCTTTCGCAACCGCGCCCCTGCTGAAGAAACTGCGGGTGAAGTGGAAAAACTTGGCCGCCGCGCGCTGCTCGTCAAAGCAGACGTGGGTGATCTCGAAGATTTGAACCGCCTGTTCGATGAAGTGGACAAGGAATTCGGCGGGCTGGATATTCTCGTCCACAATGCGGCTTCGGGATACAACCGTCCCGCGCTGGAGCAAAAACCCAAAGGTTGGGATTGGACAATGAACATCAACGCCCGCGCTTTGCTTTTTTGCGCGCAACGCGCCGCACCGCTCATGGAAAAACGCGGCGGCGGGAAGATCGTCAGCATTTCAAGCGCGGGTTCCGTCCGCGTGCTGCCGGATTATGTTGTGGTTGGCGCGAGTAAAGCTGCTCTCGAATCACTGACGCGTTATCTGGGTGTCGAGTTGATCTCAAAGGGAATCAATGTCAACGCCGTGTCGCCAGGCGTCGTTGAGACAGAGGCGTTGAATCATTTCACATCCATGGGCAATCAGGATAACATCCTGCAAAGATTCATCGCGCAAGTTCCCGCGGGACGCCTCATTTCCCCCGAAGAAGTCGCTGAAGTGGTTGCATTTCTTTGCACTCCAGCAGCTTCGATGATCGTCGGTCAAACCATCGTTGTGGATGGGGGGTATACTTTGCCCATCCCGCAATAAATTCAGGATACCTTCATGTCACTTTTTCAAGTACCGCCGCCTACTCGTTTTGACCTGCGCTTCTCCATCGTTGGGATTCCCGTACGCGTCCATCCGCTCTTTTGGTTGATCGCCATTCTATTCGGTTCTTCTGCCAACAGCATTCTCGGCGTGTTGACCTGGGTGATCGCGATCTTTATTTCAATTCTGATTCATGAATTGGGGCATGCCCTCGCCATGCGCCGCTATGGACAGGGGTCGCAAATTATTCTGCATTTTGCCGGCGGCCTGACTGTGCCTGAGTCGATCTCCTGGGGCGGAGGATATGCGCAAGTTGCAATCACACCAAACCAGCAAATTTTCATTTCCCTGGCTGGTCCTTTTTCCGGTTTTCTGTTTGCCATCCTTATCCTTGCCGCATCAGCAGCCGCAGGAGGTACGATTGTTCCAAACTTTATACTTGGATTTATTCCGTTCCCCATGGTTTTTTTGCCGATTGGCGGAGCTGTCGTAAACTCGTTCGTTCTCAGCCTGTTGTGGGTCAATATCTTTTGGGGCTTTATCAACCTGATGCCCGTTCATCCATTGGACGGTGGGACCGTCACCAGATATGTACTCATCCAAACTGACCCATGGAACGGATTGCGCACCTCCCTTTGGGTTTCAGTGATCACAGGCGCAGCAATCGCAATTGCGGGGCTGGTCTTTTTACGAAGTACGTACATGGCATTTTTATTTGGGCTGCTCGCATTTCAAAGTTACCAAGCCTTGCAGGGAAGCGGTGGAAGGTATTAATAAATCAACAGCTCCTTGTTGGTGTCAACAAGGAGCTGTTTGCTTAAACGGATAATCCATCCGCAACGTGGATTTATTTTCCAGACGATATATTCCTCGGGACTTTTTCTTCCTGGAGAGTTGCCTGCAACTCCTGAATGATCGCCTGATATTCCTCGGCATCGATCTTGTTCTCCATTTGATACGGGTCAATTTTTAGATCATAGAATTCGGAAATATATCCTTCGTTTTCGATATAAACATACTGCCCCGTGTGAATCGAGGCCCAGGCACCTCTCTCCGGCCAGGCTTCCATGAGCAGACAGGTGCGCCAATCCTCCGTGCCTTTAAACAGACTCACAAGCGACAACCCGTCGATGGGATCGGGCATTTTCGTTTCAGATAGTTCATACAGAGTAGGGGCAATATCAATATTGGCAACCAGCCGATCCTCAGTATAGGGCGCGGAGATCAGAGGCGGATATCGAATGGCAAAGGGGACTTTCACCGATTCTTCATAAGCCGTGTTCTTTTGATCCATACGATGTTCGCCCCAATGGTGACCGTTATCCGACATAAAAATGACAACGGTATTATCCATTTCCCCGGTCTCCTCCAGCTTGGCCATGATCTCTCCGATGGAACGGTCTAATGCGGTGAGAGTTAAAATTTGCCTGCGGCGGAGGTTGTCCAATTTGGTTGATTCCTCCTCAGTCAGCAACGGCTTGCCTGAAATGGAGATGGGCTTATCTGAATTATCTTCCTCGTTATAGCTTTCCGGGCGAAATGGAGCCAAGTCTTGATAGAGCCCAGTATCCTCTTTCGCCGGCGTAAATGGGGCGTGAGGTGCATTGGGTGTAAAAAGCAAAAGGAAAGGCTTTCTTTGGTTTGCCGCCTTATCCAAAAACTGAATCACATGGTCTTTAAACAAATAGGTGATATACCCGGTATGCTTGGACCAGGTGCCATTTACATTCAGATCCGGGTCATAATAGGACGGAACAGTCCCTCCCCAAAAGGATACCCAGTAATCGTACTCAGGACGTTCGGCTCCATCCCACGAATTAAGGTACTTTCCCACCAAACCGGTATAGTATCCATTATTGTGCAAATCCTCAACAAATGTTTTGTAATTCAGCTTATCTTCATTAACATAGACTTCGTGATTGTGGGCATACATTCCAGTTAAAATGCTTGCACGGCTTGGACAACAGTACGGAGTAGTGATATAGGCCTTGGAAAAGGTGACGCCTTCGTCAAAAATAAGCTTCTGAGTATTCGGCATGAATTCCATGGTGTCAAAACGCTGGTCATCGGTAACAATGATCAGAAAATTTGGACGCTCATCATTGAAGAAACGCGGAATTGCCTGACATGCTTGAAGCAGAAAAGAAAGAAGAAGAAATGAAAGACTGATACGCTTAAGATACTGCATGTATTGTTCCTTGGTAACGGGGTATTTTTGTGATTGTACCCCAAGACACTTAAATAAAAATTGCCGCCAGTGTGTGGCGGCAATTTTTATCATCAACAGTTTATGCAATTTTACGCGGATTGGATTTCTTCTTGGCCTTTGGCGCTTCAACCTCGTCCAACGCGGGAAGTTCTTCCACAACGGGTTGCTCGGCTGGCTCAATCACAACAGGCGCAGGTACTGTAGCAGCAGGAACGGGCTGTCCATTCAAGCGGGCAAAATAATCTTTTACAGTAAGGTCGTTGTAGAAAATGAGAGCCAAAATACCCACCACCATCGAGAAGAGGTTCCCCATCAACAAGGTTGAGATCTGAAACATGGCAATTGAAGGGGAAGGCTGTACAGGCTGTGGCTGCGCGCTCATCAACTTTGCGGCATAAATGATCTCGAAGATACCGAGAATGGTAGGCAGGATGGTAATGGGCAGACAAACCACTCCCACGATCGTGCCAAGCGCCGTAGCTGAAGCGACAAAACCCCAAAAGAGATTTATGATGCCGCTGGTAAGGGTCATCACGGCTATGGCTGTGACTAGACCCGGTTTTTGCTGGGAATATGATGTATTCATTCGTTACTCCTTATTTTTAGTCTGCAAGATATAACGAACAAAGACAGTTTTGGTTGCATGGTATTTAAGGCTGTTGGAATGTGAGCAGCAAACCGCCGGGATAACTCACGCCATTGGGATCGGTGCATGCAGGAGCGACAATATCTGACACGAACGCCCCGCCAGCTGCAATGCGGACGCTGTAAACCGTATCCTTTTCCATGATGAAATCTGCGTATCCATTCCCAAGCTCGGGCTTGAATCCGGTAAAAAAGCGGTCTTCCCCCCGACTCCATGTAACGATAATCTCGATGCCCGCCACTTGTTTTCTGCGTGAATCCATAAGCATGAATTGCAGCAAACCCGCCTGTGTGCCAGGAGCGCACACTGTATCTCTTCCAACAAGAGCAAAAGGCGCTCCGGGTCCTGGGATAGGTGTAAATGTGGCGCGTGGTGTGGCGGTTTCGATCACAACGGGTGTAATGGGCGTCTGTTCAAAGAGGATGGTGGGAAAAGGAGTAACGGTTTCCTCAATGATGACTGTCTCTTCAGTTTGTGTTTCGGTGGCAGAGATGGCTGATACGTCTTGAGGAGTGAGAATTGTAAATGGCGTAGGCGATGGAAGGCTGGCAAAACCCTGATTTAAGTCGGTGGCAAGCTGTGCAAGAGGACGCGCTTTTTCAAAAGACTCACCCGCTGCCAGCATGCGCTGTGCCTGCGCACTGAGTTCACCAACCGGATCCACATCCCCCAGCAATTGAAGGCGGACGCGGGCACGGTCCAGGTTTTGGGTGGATGCGTAAGATGCGGCAATCACGACACGATATTGATCCTTGAAATCCGAACGCAGGATGGCAGGAGTTGCATCCACATAGGTGACAGGGGAGAGAAACCACGAGT
The DNA here is from genome assembly GCA_016789485.1 of Anaerolineales bacterium. Classification (GTDB taxonomy): domain Bacteria; phylum Chloroflexota; class Anaerolineae; order Anaerolineales; family Villigracilaceae; genus Villigracilis. Next base: position 6,645 of record JAEURE010000115.1, read on the forward strand.
AAACCAGACCAAGCCCAAGCCCCGCGAGAAGCGCGAAAAAAAGTTGAAAGAAATGGCCGCGAAAATTGAATCTGCTCATGGGCCGGTATTCCCCTGTGGTTGATAGGTCTGCATGGCAGTTAACAGGTTTTGTAAAACCTGAACTTCATCCTGTGGAAATGCATTGCGATTGGCGTATTCTATTGTGGAAGCTGTGATGACGGCCGGGGATTCGCTTCCAAGCACGGCAAGGCGGCGGGCTGCGACTTCTGAGTCGAGTTCCTCGTGATAGGCTTCCGCCACCATGAGCACATAGTCGGCGCGATAATCTTCCCGCAGGATATTTGGCGGGACATCGGTATATTCGATGGGGTCGATAACCCAGCCGTAGATGAGACCCAAAGCAATGCCAATCACGGCTGCAGCTGCCATCTTTATTAAGTTTGAGGATGTCATACTGGGATTATACCCATCGCGGGGCATTCTATAAACAAAAGTGGAATAAATATCCGGACAGGCTACCGGCGGCACCCGAAGACTCTTCCTTACCGTTGCTATCTTTCGATCCTGGCGGGGTTCGAAAGGCTTCGCCGCGCCGGGCCTGCCCGGACGGTTGATAGGATACTCGAATTGAGATGTCGTGTCAAATATTGGCAGATTTATGATTGGTGATTTTCTTTTTCGATGACGGACATAAAGGCTTCGACAAGCTTTGGGTCGAAGAGCTTTCCCGAGTTTTCTTTTAGATAGGCGATCACTTCCGAGCGGGGCATCTTTTTTCGATAGGGACGATCTGTGCTGAGAGCATCCCACACATCCACGATGGCAAAGAGACGCGCGACGAGAGGAATATCCTCACCTTTCAAGCCATGCGGATATCCGCTGCCATCCCAGCGCTCATGATGATAAAAGGGAATTTCAAGGGCTCGGTGCAGGTATGAAATGGGTGAAAGCATCTCATAGGCGTAGATGGGGTGACGGCGCATTTTTTCCCATTCTGATTCATTTAAGGGGCCGGGTTTTTGCAGAATTTCGTCAGGGATAGCCATTTTCCCCATATCATGCAGCAATGCGCCGCGGCGGATGTGGGAGAGTTCCTCCTCGCTAAAGCCGAGGGTGGAGGCTACAATCAGGGTCAATTCGGTGACACGTTGTGTATGTCCTTCGGTTTCACGGTCACGTAAATCCAATGCACGCACCCAGCCTTCGATGGTTCTTTCATAGGCCTCCCGCAGAT